>NZ_WMLF01000123.1 GCF_014156695.1 Streptomyces durbertensis
CAGCGCCAGGTGCAGCATCACGATCGAGTCCTTGCCGCCGGAGAACAGGATCACCGGCCGCTCGAACTCGCCCGCGACCTCCCGGAAGACGTGCACCGCCTCCGACTCCAACGCGTCCAGATGGCTCAGGGCGTACGGGTTGTCCGTCTCCTCGGTGACGGCGGTGGCGGTGCTCACGCGAGTCCCCTCTCGATCAGCAGGGTGTGCAGGGCGGCGGCGGACTCCTCGACGCTCTGCTCGTGGGCGTGGATGCGCAGGTCCGGGTCGGTGGGCGCCTCGTACGGGTCGTCGACGCCGGTCAGACCGGTCAGCTCGCCGGCGGCCTGACGGGCGTACAGGCCCTTCACGTCGCGCTCGGAGCAGACCTCCACCGGGGTCGCGACGTGCACCTCCAGGTAGCCGGTGCCCTCGCGCTGGTGCCGCTTGCGCACGGCCTCCCGCGAGTCCGCGAACGGCGCGATCACCGGAACGAGGGCCTTGACGCCGTTGGAGGCGAGCAGTTCGGCGACAAAGCCGATCCGCTGCACGTTCTGGTGCCGGTCCTCGCGCGAGAAGCCGAGACCGGCGGAGAGGAACTCCCGGATCTCGTCGCCGTCGAGGACCTCCACCCGGTGGCCCTCGGCGCGCAGCCGCTCGGCGAGCGCCCGCGCGATCGTCGTCTTTCCGGCGCTGGGCAGGCCGGTCAGCCATACCGTCGCGCCGCTGGTCACCGCTGTCATCTCCCGCTCCCTGCCGGATGTCGTGTCGGTCATCAGCCGTGCAGTCCGCACTCGGTCTTGCCGCGGCCGGCCCAGCGGCCGGCCCTGGCGTCCTCGCCCGGACGCACCCGGCGGGTGCAGGGCGCGCAGCCGACGGAGGCGTAACCGTCCATCAGCAGCGGGTTGGTCAGCACGCCGTGCTCGCTCACGTAGGCGTCCACGTCCTGTTGGGTCCAGCGGGCGATGGGGGAGACCTTGACCTTGCCGCGCCCCTCGTCCCAACCGACGACCGGGGTGTTCGCCCGGGTCGGGGACTCGTCGCGGCGCAGGCCCGTCGCCCACGCGGTGTAGCCGGCCAGACCGTCCCTCAGCGGGGCGACCTTGCGCAGCGCGCAGCACAGGTCCGGGTCGCGGTCGTGCAGCTTCGGGCCGTACTCGGCGTCCTGCTCGGCGACCGTCTGACGCGGGGTCAGCGTGATGACGTTGACGTCCATCACGGCGGCGACCGCGTCCCGGGTGCCGATCGTCTCCGGGAAGTGGTAGCCGGTGTCCAGGAAGACGACGTCCACGCCGGGGAACGCGCGCGAGGCCAGATGGGCCACCACGGCGTCCTCCATCGAGGAGGTCACGCAGAACTCCTTGCCGAAGGTCTCGGCCGCCCAGCGCAGGATCTCCAGCGCAGGGGCGTCCTCCAGCTCGCGGCCCGCCCGCTCGGCGAGCGCCCGCGGGTCCGTGCCGTCGGTGCTCATCGGCTCTCCCCCCTGTGCTGGCCGGTGTTCCGGAAGCCCGCCGCGAGCAGGCCGAGGAACTTCAGCTGGAACGCGCGGTTGCAGTCGGCGCATTCCCAGGCGCCGTGGCCCTGTTCGGAGGGGCGCAGGTCCTCCTCGCCGCAGTACGGGCAGTAGTAGGGTGCGGCTCGCTCGCTCACTTCAGGGCCCCCTCGTCGGCGCGGGCCACCCACTGCGCGAACCGCTCGCCGTCCTCACGCTGGTCCAGGAAGTTGCGCAGCACCCGCTCGACGTAGTCGGTCAGGCCGGCGGAGGTGACCTTCAGGCCGCGGACCTTGCGGCCGAAGCCCGCCTGGAGGCCCAGCGAGCCGCCCAGGTGCACCTGGAAGCCCTCGACCTGCTCGCCGTTCTCGTCGACGACCAGCTGGCCCTTGAGGCCGATGTCGGCGACCTGGATGCGGGCGCAGGAGTTGGGGCAGCCGTTGATGTTGATCGTCAGCGGTTCGTCGAACTCCGGCAGGCGGCGCTCCAGTTCCTCGATGAGGGACTGGCCGCGGCCCTTGGTCTCGACGATCGCCAGCTTGCAGAACTCGATGCCGGTGCAGGCCATCGTGCCGCGCCGGAACGGCGACGGCTCGGTGGCCAGGCCGAGCGCGGCAAGCCCCTCGCGCAGCGGGCCGACCTGCTCCTCGGGCACGTCGAGCACGATCATCTTCTGCTCGGCGGTGGTGCGGACCCGGCCGGAGCCGTGCGCCTCCGCGAGGTCGGCGATCTTGGTGAGCGTGGCGCCGTCCACCCGGCCGACGCGCGGGGCGAAGCCGACGTAGAAGCGGCCGTCCTTCTGCCGGTGCACGCCGACGTGGTCCCGCCAGCGCTCGACCGGGTCCTTCGGAGCCGGGCCGTCCAGCAGAGGGCGCTTCAGGTACTCCTCCTCCAGCACCCGGCGGAACTCCGCGGCGCCCCAGTCGGCGACGAGGAACTTGATCCGGGCGCGGGTCCGCAGCCGGCGGTAGCCGTAGTCGCGGAAGATCGAGATGATCCCCTCGTAGACGTCCGGGACCTCCTCCAGCGGCACCCAGGTGCCCAGCCGCACACCGATCTTCGGGTTGGTGGACAGGCCGCCACCGACCCACACGTCGAAGCCGGGCCCGTGCTCGGGGTGCTCCACGCCGACAAACGCCACGTCGTTGATCTCGTGGGCGACGTCCAGCAGTGGGGAACCCGAGATCGCGGACTTGAACTTGCGGGGGAGGTTGGAGAACGCCGGGTTGCCGACCACCCGGCGGTGGATCTCGTCGATCGCCCAGGTGCCGTCGATGATCTCGTCCTCGGCGATGCCCGCGACGGGGGAGCCGAGGATGACCCGCGGGGTGTCGCCGCAGGCCTCGGTCGTCGACAGTCCGACGGCCTCCAGGCGGTGCCAGATCTCCGGCACGTCCTCGATGCGGATCCAGTGGTACTGGACGTTCTGCCGGTCGGTGATGTCGGCGGTGCCGCGCGCGAACTCCTCGGAGATCTCGCCGACGACGCGCAGCTGCTCGGTGCTCAGCCGGCCGCCGTCGATGCGCACGCGCAGCATGAAGTACTTGTCGTCCAGCTCCTCCGGCTCCAGGACGGCCGTCTTGCCGCCGTCGATGCCGGGCTTGCGCTGGGTGTACAGGCCCCACCAGCGCATCCGTCCGCGCAGGTCGGCGCCGTCGATGGCGTCGAAGCCGCGGTGCGCGTAGATCGTCTCAATGCGTGTCCGCACGTTGAGACCGTCGTCGTCCTTCTTGGTCTGCTCGTTCGCGTTGAGCGGTGTCAGGTGCCCCTTGGCCCACTGCCCCTCGCCCCGGTGGCGGCTGGCCTTGCGGCGGGCTGGGGTGGCAGCGGTCGGCTTGGCGTTGTCGGCCATTGCGGTATGTCCTTCGGGCTGACGAGAGCGGCTCTGACCTGCCGCTTCGGGCACAGGGGTGCTCACGGCAGAGACTGGGGTGGAGTCAGGGAGTGAAGCGCCCGCGGCGGTGGGGGCGGTTCGAGAGGTGCGGCGCTGAGACTGTCAGCCCGCTCAACACATGGCGCTGGACATGCGGCCGAGGTCGACGTGCCGCCGACAGACCAAGGCAATTCCAGCTCGAGACATGACGGAAGACTCGCACGGCGATTTGGATTCAGTCCAGCTTTATCCACGATGTGGACGCGTGCGTCTTGCTGGCTGAGACGCTGTGTGGTGGGTCACACCACGGGGCACGCCGGGGGCCCGCTGCGGGTCACACGGCGGTCACGCCTGGGGGAACGCTCCAGGCCAGGGGCCGGGCGTCGGAACGTCCGGCTCCGGTTCGGTCCGGGTGTCGAAGACCCGGAAGCCGCGCCGCTCGTAGTTGGCGAGCGCGTGCGGCCCGTCCTTGCTGCACGTGTGCAGCCACACCCGGCGCGTCGCCGGAAGTCCCGGCCAGCGGTCGGCGAGGTCCCACGCGCGGGCGGTGCCGTGGGTGAGCAGGGCGCCGCCGAGCCCCCGGCCGCGGAACGCGGGCAGCAGGCCGAAGTAGCTGATCTCCACCACGCCGTCCGACTGGGCGTCCAGCTCGATGTACCCGGCCGGGGTGTCCGCCACGTACGTCACCCAGGTCTCCGTGCCCGGGCGCTCCAGGAACTCGCTCCACCGGGCGTGGCTCCAGCTCAGCCGGTCGGTCCAGGTGAGGTCGCCGCCGACCGCCGTGTAGAGGAACCTGCTGAACTCCGGAGACGGCACCGCCGCCCGGGCGATCCGCACCTGTGCGGCGTCGGACCCGCTGTCCGAGTCGTGGACACCGGTCCGAGGCGCGGACGGAACCAGCTGGTCCGGCGAGGTCTGCTCGAGGGACCAGGTGGTGACGGCGATCGTGCTCATACGGCAGATCCTCGCAGACCCGCCGGGCAACGCGCCGGCGGGTCTGCGTCAGGAGCCGGTCGGGTCAGCGGGCGACGGGCCGGGCCCGCTCGGCGACGGCGGCCAGGTCGAGCCCCGTGGGCAGCGTGCCGAAGGCATGCCCCCACTCGCCGCCCAGCCGCGAGGCGCAGAACGCGTCCGCCACCTCCGGCGGCGCGTACCGCACCAGCAGCGAACCCTGGAGCAGCAGCGCCATGCGCTCCACCAGCCGGCGCGCGCCCGCCTCCGCGCCGGCCAGGTCGGCCAGCTCCGTCAGCAGCTCCTTGAGCGCCGCGTCCAGCCGGTGGTCGGCGCCGCGCACCGCGCCCACCTCCGTCAGGAAGGCGTCGAGCACCCGCGGCGAGCGGCCGAGCGCGCGCAGCACGTCCAGTGCCTGCACGTTGCCCGAGCCCTCCCAGATCGAGTTGAGCGGCGACTCCCGCAGCAGCCGCGGCATGCCGGACTCCTCCACGTAGCCGTTGCCGCCCAGGCACTCCAGGGCCTCCGCCGTCACCGGGGTGCAGCGCTTGGTGACCCAGTACTTGGCGGCCGGCACCGCCAGTCGCAGCAGCTGGGCCTCCCGCTCGTCGCCGTCCGCCGCCGCGTCCGCCGCCGACGCCAGCCGCAGCGCCAGCCACATCGCGGCCTCCGACTCCAGCGCCAGGTCGGCGAGGACGTTCCGCATCAGCGGCTTGTCCAGCAGCGGGCCGCCGAACGCGCTCCGGTACGCCGCGTGGTGTGCCGCCTGGGCGACGGCCTGCCGCATGAGCGACGCAGAGCCCGTCACGCAGTCCAGCCGGGTCGCCGCGACCATCTCGATGATGGTCCGCACCCCGCGGCCCTCCTCGCCGACCCGCCAGGCCAGCGTCGTGCCGTCGAACTCGACCTCGCTGGAGGCGTTGGACCGGTTGCCCAGCTTCTCCTTCAGCCGCTGGAGGCGGAAGGTGTTGCGTCCGCCGTCCGGCAGCACCCTGGGCAGCAGGAAGCAGGTCAGCCCGCCGGGGCCGTCTCCGCCCTCGGCCTGCGCGAGCACCAGGAAGACGTCCGACATGGGCGCCGAGCAGAACCACTTGTGGCCGGTGAGCGCGTACACGCCGGGCTCGGCGGTGGCGACCGCGCGGGTGGTGTTGGCCCGCACGTCGGAGCCGCCCTGCTTCTCGGTCATGCCCATGCCCGCCAGCGCGCCCGCCTTCGTGCCGGCCTCCCGCAGTCCCGGCTCGTAGACCCGGGACGTCAGCCGGGGCACCCACGTCGCCGCCAGCTCCGGCTCCGCGCGCAGCGCCGGCACCGCGGCGTGGGTCATCGACAGCGGGCAGCCGTGGCCGGCCTCCGCCTGCGTCCACACGTAGAACCCGGCGGTGCGGCGGAACTGGCCGTCCGGCCGCGACCAGGCGTCGGTCAGCCCGCCGGCGACCGCCCGGTCCAGCAGCCGGTGCCAGTCCGGGTGGAAGTCGACCTCGTCGATCCGGTTGCCGTACCGGTCGTGGGTGCGCAGCACGGGCGGGTACGCGTCGGCCCGCACGCCCCACTCCCGTACCTCGGCGGAGCCGGCGTCCCGGCCCAGCGCGGAGAGCTCCTCGGCCGGCCCGGGTTCACCCGGCGGCGCCTCGCCCCGCCCCCCGAACACGGCGACGGCGTCGGTGAGCGCGGCGTCCGTGGCGTAGACGTCGTAGTCGGCGAGCGGCGGGGCCTGGTTGGTCACGGTGTGCGTCGACGATGACATGCGCACACGGTAGAGCGCGCCCGCCCGTGCGTCACCCGTGCACGGACAGTGCCCGGCGCCGGATACGTTAAAGGGTGTGCACGCAGCGACCACACCCCCCGACGAACCGTCCGAGCAGCAGCCCCGGACGAGTCCGCGCTATCGGGACATCCCCAAACGGCGGCTGGTGTGGCTCCTGCTCAAGGACACCGTCAACTCCTGCATCGAGTACCGCATCCTCGGGCTCGCCGCCGAGGCGGCGTTCTTCACCCTGCTGTCCCTGCCGCCGCTGCTGCTGGGCCTGATCGGCCTGCTGGGCTACCTGGACGTGTGGATCGGCACCGACACCATCGCCAGCGTCCGGGAGAACATCCTGGAGGCCTCGGCCGCCGTCCTGTCCGAACGCAGCGTCAACGACATCGCGGAACCGCTCATCGACGACGTCATCCGCGGCGGCCGTCCCGACCTCATCTCGTTCGGCTTCGTGCTCGCCCTGTGGTCCGGCTCCCGCGCCGTCAACGTCTTCATCGACACCATCACCGTGATGTACGGCCTGGACGGGCACCGCGGCATCGTCAAGACCCGCCTGCTGGCCTTCCTGCTGTACGTCATCGCGCTGCTGATGGGCGCCGTGGCGCTGCCGCTGATGGTGATCGGCCCGGACGTGATGATCAGCTGGGTGCCGCAACTGGAGTGGGTCGTCTCGGTCTTCTACTGGCCGGTCGTGCTGCTGCTGTCGATCGTCTTCCTGACCACCCTGTTCCACGTGTCCGTCCCGGTGCGCTCGCCGTGGCGGGAGGACGTGCCCGGGGCGCTGGTGGCGCTGCTGATGTGGGTCGGCGGCAGCTTCCTGCTGCGGCTCTACCTCACCAACACGGTCGAGGGCCCCACCATCTACGGCTCGCTCGCCGCGCCCGTGGCGATCCTGCTGTGGATCTTCATCTCGGCCTTCGCGGTACTCGTCGGCGCGGCCGTCAACGCGGCCATCGACCGGGTCTGGCCGTCCGTCGCCACCGCCGCCGCCCGCAGCGCCACCGAACGGCAGAAGGAGGCGGAGGCGGCCGAGATGGTCGCCGCCGCCAAGGCCCGCCGCGAGCAGGAGGAACGCGACCGCCGGGAGGCCGCCGACGACGCCGACACCGACGAGGACGCCGACGACGAGGGCGAGGACGACGACTGGGGCAGCGCCCGCTGGCAGGGCGAGGAGCCGCCGGAGTTCCCCGAGCGGTGGGCGCGCTTCCTGCCGCCGGACGACGTGCGCGGCCGTCTCAAGGGGCCCCACAAGGACTGACCGGCCCGCGCCCGCGCCGCCCGGGCGACGTGCCCGCGCCCGCGCTGATGCCTGGCCGTTACACCAGACCGTTAGGTTGACCTGGTGGAGTCAGCGACGGGGACGCCGGAGGAACGGCCGGCGAGTGGGCGAGCGGTGTACCGGAACGTGCCCAAACGGAAGCTGGCCTACCTGCTGTCGAAGGACACCTACCGGTCCTGCGTCGAGTACCGGGTCGTCGGCATGTCCGCCGAGGCCGCCTTCTTCACGATGCTCTCCCTGCCGGCCCTGCTGCTCGGCCTGGTCGGGCTGCTCGGCGCGGTGGACTCGGTGGCCGGCACCGCCGTCCTGCACAGCGTGCGCCGCCGCATCCTGGACGCCTCCGCCCTGCTGCTGTCCGAACGCGGCGTCGACGAACTGGTCACCCCGCTCGTCGACGACCTGGTCTCCGGCGCCAGACCCGCGGTGCTCTCCTTCGGCTTCGTCTTCGCGCTCTGGTCCGGATCCCGTGCCATGAACGTCTTCATCGGCACCATCACCGTCATGTACGGCCTGGACGGCTACCGCAACCCGGTAGCCACCCGGCTCCTCGCCTTCGGGCTCTACGCCGCCGGACTGCTCGTGGGCGCGCTGGTGGTGCCGATGACCCTCGTCGGACCCCGGCTGGCGGTCGCCCGCTGGCCCGAGCTGTCCGGAGTGATCGCGGTTGTCTACTGGCCGCTTGTCCTGCTGCTCGCCGTCTCCTTCCTGGCCACGCTGTACCACGTGTCGGTGCCGGTGCGCTCGCCGTGGCGGGAGGACGTGCCGGGCGCGCTGGTGTGCCTGCTGCTGTGGACGCTGTGCGCCGTCGCACTCAAGGCGTACCTGCGGAGCGCGGTCGAGGGCCAGAGCATCTACGGCTCGCTCGCCGCCCCGGTCGCGGTCCTGCTGTGGCTGGGCATGTCGGCCTTCGCCGTGCTTGTCGGCGCGGCCGTCAACGCCGCCGTCGACCGCGTCTGGCCGGCCGCCACCACGGCCGCCGCCCGCGCCAGGAACGAACGGGCCAGGGAGGAGGCGGCACGGGCCATGGTGGCCGCCGTCGTCGAGCGGCGCTCCCGAGCCGAGGCCGCCGGGCTCGACGCCGAGCAGGACGCCCGGGACTTCGAGCTGACCCGCCGGCTCAGGCGGCTGATGGAGACGCCGGAGGTCCGCGCCCAGCTCGACCGGTTGCGGGACACCACTCGAAGAATCGGACGAAGGATGACAGAGTAGGGGTGATCGCCTGCCACAGCGGGGGTTCCCGATGGACACACAGGGAGTGGTCTCCACCACGGTGACAGCACCGGCCGGCTGGCCCGCCAGCCCCGAGGACGCGCTCGCCCTGAACCGGCTGGGCACCTTCGACTGGGACCTCGACCAGGCCCTGATGTACATGGACGCCACCGCCCTGGCGCTGATGGACACCCGTCCCGACGAGTACGACCTCCGCCCGACCTCGCTGACCGGCCGCGTCCCGCGCGCCGAGGCCGCCCGGCTGGACCTGGTGGTCTCCCAGGCGCTCAAGGGCGGACGCGAGGGGTACGCCACCCGCTTCCGCGTCCGCTGCCGGGACGGCCGGGAGAGGATCGTGCACACCCAGGCCCGGATCCTGCGCACCCCGCAGGGCCGACCGAACCGGATCATCGGCATCCTGAGGGACGTCACCGGCGACAGCGAGCTGCCACTCGACCGGCTCACCCTGGACGCCGAGCAGCGCGAGAGCTCCGTCGTGGAGGAGACCACCGCCGCCCTCGCCCACGCCCGCAGCGTGCGCGACGTCCTGGACGTGCTGGAGAGCCCGCTGGGACTCGGCAAGCTCGGCGCCGTGAGCATCATGCTCGGACTCGTCGAGGCCGGCCACATCCAGCTCCTCGCCGAAGGCCGGACCAGCGCCTACGTCCCGGAACTGGAGTACACCAGGGTCGACGCGGACTTCCCGATGAGCGAGGCCGTCCGCACGATGAAGCCGCTGTTCATCCTCTCCCGGAAGGACTTCGCCCGCCGCTACCCCAAGCTGTGGCCCTACATCCAGCCGTTGGAGGCCAGCGCCGCCGCCTACCTGCCGCTGGTCGCGCAGGGCAAGGTCATCGGCGCGATGGGCCTGCTCTACCGCGACAAGCACCACTTCACCCACCAGGAGCGCACCCTGCTCACCGCGATGACCAGCAGCATCGCGCAGGGCCTGCAGCGCGCCCAGCTCTTCGACCAGGGGCTGGAGCTGGCCGAGAACCTCCAGCGGTTCATGCTGCCGCACACCATCCCGCACCTCCAGGGCGTGCGCACCGCCGTCAGCTACCGGCCGGCCCGCGAGGTGAGGGACATCGGCGGCGACTGGTACGACGTCATCCCCCTCCCCGGCGGCCGGGTCGCCTGCGTCATCGGCGACGTCCAGGGGCACGACACCCACGCCGCCGCCGTGATGGGCCAGCTGCGCATCGTGCTGCGCGCCTACGCCACCGAGGGCCACACCGCCTCCACGGTGATGGCCCGCGCCTCCACCTTCCTCGCCGACCTGGACACCGACCGGTTCGCCACCTGCCTCTACGCCGAGATGGACCCCTCCACCGGCTGGCTGCGCATGGTCCGCGCCGGCCACCTCGACCCGCTGCTGATCCGCGCCGACGGCAGCTGCCGGGTCCTGCCCGTGATGGGCTCCCTCCCGCTCGGCCTGCTCCACCTCGGCCCGCTCGACTACCGCGAGACCGCGCTGGAACTGGAGATCGGCGAGACGCTGCTGATGTTCACCGACGGACTCGTCGAGCGGCCCGGCAGCGACCTGGAGGAGTCCGTCGAGAAGCTGGCACAGGCGGTGCCGCAGGGCCCGCTCCACGACCTGGACCGGCTCGCCGACTGGCTGACCGAGGCACCCTCGGAGGTGTCGGGCGCCGACGACGTCGCCCTGCTGCTCGTCCGCCGGGACCAGACCGCCGCCCCGCAACTGGGCCGCCGCCTCCACCAGTACATCGCGCCCGGCGACCTGCAGGCGCTCGGCGGCGTCCGCCAGATGGTCCGGGCCGCCACCCGCGCCTGGCGCGCCGACCGGCACATCGACGACATCGCCCTGGCGGCCCACGAACTCGCCGCCAACGCCCTCGTCCACACCGACGGCGGCGTCACCGTCACCGTCCGGCTGCTCGGCGGCCCCGAACGCCGGCTGCGCATCGAGGTCACCGACCGCTCCACCGACCACCCCGAGATGCGCGACGCCGACGACTGGCACCGCACCGGACGGGGACTGATGCTCGTCGACCGGCTCGCCGACCTGTGGGGCGTGGAGTCGCGCGGCGCCGGCAAGTGCGTGTGGTGCGAGTTCCTCAGCCCCGGCGCGCACGCCAGCTGAGCCGAAGGCCCGTTGTCCCGGCCGGTGCCGACCGGCCGGAAGCCGCCCTTCCGGCCGATCACCACCGGTAGGCTCGCCGCATGCGGGCAGACGAGGGGACCACCACGGGCCGCGCCGCCACACCGGGCGCCTCCGGCTACGAACTCCGGGGCGACGTCCCCGCGTCGCCGGCCGGAAGCGTCGGCCGCGGACGGCTTGCCGCCGTCAGCGACCTGCACATCCGCTACCCGGAGAACCGCAAGATCACCGACGCGCTGCGTGCGGAGGACCCACACGACTGGCTGCTCGTCGCCGGCGACGTCGCCGAGCGGGCCGACGACGTCGAGTGGGCGCTGGGCACCCTCGCCGAGCGCTTCGCCAAGGTCGTCTGGGTGCCGGGGAACCACGAGCTGTGGACCGTCAACGACGACCCGGTGCGGCTGCGCGGCGAGGAGCGCTACCGCCATCTGGTGGAGATCTGCCGGGGGTTGGGCGTCGTCACCCCCGAGGACGACTACCCCCTCTTCGAGGGAGCGGGCGGACCCGCGATCATCGCCCCGCTCTTCACCCTCTACGACTACACCTTCCGGCCCGCCGGCACCCACACCACGGCCGAGGCGCTCGCCCGCGCCGAGAAGGCCGGAGTCGTGTGCACCGACGAGTTCATGCTGCACCCGGACCCCCACCCCGGCCGGGACGCGTGGTGCCGGGAACGACTGCGGTACACCGAGCGGCGCCTGGACGCCCTGCCGCCCGACCTGCCGACCGTCCTGGTCAACCACCACCCGCTGGTCCGCCGCCCCACCGACGTGCTGCGCTACCCGGAGTTCGCGCTGTGGTGCGGCACCGAGGCGACCGCCGACTGGCCGCGCAGATACCGGGCCGCCAGCGTCGTCTACGGCCACCTGCACATCCCCCGGCTGCTGTGGCACGACGGGGTGCCCCACCAGGAGGTCTCCCTGGGCTACCCGCGCGAATGGCGGCAGCGCCCGCACGCGGTCCCCGGCCGGCCGGTGCAGATCCTGCCGGCCCCGCAGGCCCCGGCGGAGTGAGCCGGGCCGGCCGCCGGCCGGTCGGAAAACCCCTCGCCGTCGACGGCGGGAAGGTCTAGTGTCCACGGTGGCACGGGAGAGGCCCGGGCACCGGCGCGCCGCGGCGCGCACCGGACAGAGGCGGGAGGTGAGGACGATGACCGTCTTCCACACCAGCGCGCACAGCGCCATCGGACACCTCGACCACCTCCAGGCGGCCGCCGACTGACGTCCCGTCGGGGCCGCCCCACCGAAGGGCCACCCCCTTGCCTCACCAGGCTCATCAGCCTCACGACAGCACTTCCGCGCACCCGCTCAGCGACTACGGCTGGGACGACGGGTTCGCGGCCGACTTCCACCACCACGCCGCACAGGGCCTGCTTCCCGGGCGGGTCGTCCGCGTCGACCGCGGACGCCTCGACGCGGTCGTCGCCGCGGCCGACGGCGTCACGACCGTGCTCGCCGACACCGCCCCGGTCGCGACCGGCGACCCCATGCGGGTGCCCTGCACCGGCGACTGGGTCGCCCTGGACACGGCCTCGCCGGGCGGCCCCTACGTACGTGCGGTGCTGCCGCGCCGCACGTCGTTCACCCGCTCGACCTCGTCCAAGCGTTCCGAGGGGCAGGTGCTCGCGGTCAATGTCGACCACAGCGTGGTCTGCGTCTCCCTCTCCTCCGAACCCGACCTCGCCAGGGTCGAACGCTTCGTCTCCCTCGCCTGGGCCAGCGGAAGCGTCCCCCTGCTGGTCCTCACCAAGCTGGACCTGGCGCCCGACCACACCCATCTGACCGCCGACATCCGGTCGGTGGCGCCGGGCGTGGACGTGCTCCCCGTCAGCGCCTCCACGGGGGAGGGCATCGCGGAACTCCGCGCCCGGCTGAGCCACGGCACAAGTGTGCTGCTCGGCCGGTCCGGGGCCGGGAAGTCCACCCTCGCCAACGCCCTGCTCGGCCGCGACACCATGAGCGTGCAATCCGTCCGGGACCGCGACGACAAGGGACGGCACACCACGACGACCCGCGAACTGCACCGCCTGCCCGACGGCGGAGTCCTCATCGACACACCGGGCCTGCGCGGCGTCGGGCTGTGGGACGCGGGGGAGGGCATCGACCGCGCCTTCGCCGAGATCGAGGAACTGGCCACCCGCTGCCGCTTCCCCGACTGCGGACACCGGAGCGAGCCCGGCTGCGCGGTGCTCGCCGCGCTCGCCGACGGCGACCTGTCCACACGGCGCTGGGAGAGCTACCTCAAGCTGCGCCGGGAGAACGAGCGCCTGGCCGCCCGCACGGACGCCCGGATCCGCGCCGAGCAGCGCAAGGAGTGGAAGCGCCGGGACGCCGAGGCGCGCGCCGGTATGGCGCGCAAGCGCGGGCTCCTGCGGTAGCCCGTCCTGTTGATCCTGTCTCGCCCGTCCGGGGGAGACAGGATCAACACAACGGCCGATGCCCGACCGCTTCCCGGCCGCGACCCTGGACACATGACG
>NZ_WMLF01000124.1 GCF_014156695.1 Streptomyces durbertensis
TAAGAGACAGCGGGAGCACCTGGGTGAGCAGGCGTTCCGTCGCCGTCCGGCTGCTGGGGACGGCGCCCCGCAGCCGGCGGCCCTCGGTCTCGTACGCGTCGATCAGCGCCATCCAGCGCGGTGGCAGCCATCGTTCACCGACTCCCGAAGGTGCGGTGTGGTCCAACTCCGTCAGTAAGTCGCGGAGTTCGGGGCGTTTGGTGCGCTCGGCGGCCAGGCAGGGGCGGATCAGCGGGGCCAACTCCTTCGGCAGCCCCTTGAGACTGAGGTCGTTGTTGTCCACGAGAGCGCGCAGCTGGAGCACGTTATCGGTGTCGCGGTAGGGCGGGCGGCCCACGGCCAGGTAGAAGAGCGTCGCGCCCAGCGAGTACACGTCGGATGCCGTGGTGGACTCCTGGCCGCGCGCCTGTTCCGGTGAGCTGAACGCGAGGGTGCCCAGCGTCAGGGCGGTCCGGGTGAGGTCGTACGCGTGGGAGATGCCGAAGTCGATCAGGCGCGGGCCCGCCGCGGGCAGCAGGATGTTCTGCGGTTTCACGTCCCGGTGGATGACGCCTGCGTCGTGCAGGGCGATCAGGGCGCGCACGGCGCCGGCCGCCACCCAGCGGACGGCCGAAGCGGGCAACAGGCCCTGGGTGTCGACCAGTTCCGAGAGCGGGGGAGCCGGTATGTAGTCGACCGCCATCCACGGGCGGGGATCCGCGAGACCGGCATCGCGCACGCGGGCCGTGTACACGCTGTCCACCCGACGGGCCAGCTCCACCTCGCGGGCGAACCGCCTGCGGTCGCCGGGGCTGATCGTGCCCTCGGCGAGCGGCGTCTTGACGGCGACGAGGTGGCAGCCCTCGCCGGTCTTGCCGGACCGGCCGAGATAGACCCGTCCCATCCCGCCGGAGGCGATCCGCCGCTCGATGCGGTACGCGCCGAGCTGCCGCGGGTCGTCCGGGCCGAGCGGCAGCAGCCGTGGGCCGGTCATCCTGTCCCCCCTTCGGGTGTCCGTAAGGCGTCCGTGTCGGTGGCGTCGAGTTCCTTTGCCACGGGCTTGGCTCTGTCCTCGACTAGCGCTGGCAGGAGGCGATGACCAGGAACAGCACCAGGCACGCCAGGCCGAACAGCGGTACGCAGCCGAGGGAGGTCGGGTTCTTCCGGTTGATCTCCACGCTGCCGCCCGGGACGAGTCGGGGGTGCCGGTCGGCGTAGTGGGCGACGGCGAGGTCCTCGGCTTCGGACTCGGTGGTCCACCGGGTGGTGAAGCCGCATTCGCCGCATCGGTAGCGGTACGCCATGTCAACTCCTCGACAACGCGGGTGCGGTGGTGCGGTGGCGCGGTGGTGCGGTGGTGTGAGGGCGAGGGTGTGCCGCCGTGAGGCCCCGCGAGATCCCCTGTGTCTCGCGGAGCCTCCGGTCGGCGGCGGGCGCGGCGAGGTGTCAGGAGCGCTTCGGTGCGTCCTTGCACAGGGCCGTGTCCAGCAGCTCCGTGAGCTGCTGGGTCGGCGTGTTGAGCTGGAACAGCGCGTTGGTCACGACGGACGCGTGGCGGCCGTCCTTGGTCACCAGGGTCTCCGTGTGATAGCCCGGTACGCCGCCGTTGTGGCCCCAGGCCACGGTGTCGCAGGACAGTTTGATCTTTCCGATGCCCAGTCCCACGCCGCCGTCGCTACCGGGTTCGGCCTTCCACACCTTCTCCATCTCCGTGAGGCTCGCGGGCGAGAAGACCTCGCCCGAGGTGATCGCCCGGTAGAAGGTGGTCAGGTCCTCCAGGGTGGAGATGATCGCGCCCGCGCTGCTGAAGAGGGACGGGTCGTAGCTGAGGGCCGGAGCCCAGAAGTACAGGCCGCCGAGCCGGGCTCCGTGGTAGCCGTTGACCGCCGGGGCGGGCAGCGCGCGGTTGCCGGGCGCGGGGAAGACCGTGCGTTCCAGGCCCAGCGGGGTGATGACCCGGTCGGTGACGGCCTGGTGCACCGGCTGGCCCGTCACCTTCTCGACGAGCATGCCGAGCACGAAGTAGTTGGTGTTGGAGTAGGTGAATCCCGCGCCGGGCGCGGCCACCGGCGGGCTGCTGAGCCCCTTGCGTACCGAGGCGGCCAGGTCGTACGTGCCGTCCGGGTTGGGCCTGGGTGTCTGGGTGACCGGGTACGGGTTGTACGCCGCCAGGCCGCTGGTGTGCTGGAGGAGGTGGCGGACGGTGACACGGGTGCCGTCGTAACCGTTGCCGGACACGACGCCGGGCAGGTGGTCGTCGATCGCCGCGTCCAGCGACACCTTTCCCTCGTCGACGAGTTGCAGCACCACGGCAGCGGTGAAGGTCTTGGTCTGGCTGCCGATGCGGAAGTGCTCGTCGGACTGGATGGGACGGGTGGTGTGGACGGTGCCGGTGCCGACGGACAGCGTCCAGGAGTTGTCAACGTTCCCGGCGTGGACGGCCGCGCCCGGGCCGGCGGCGGCCTGGAACCTCTTGAGTGCCGCGAGCGTGGCGGCGTGCTCGTTCCCGGCCGCCCGGGTCTGGGCCGCCTCGGTCTGGGCCGCCCGGGTCTGGGCCGCGGCCGGGCCTGACAGGGTCAGAACCGTCGCGCAGACGGCGCCGAGGGCTATGGGAAGCTTCGCCCTGCTCCACTGCTTGTGCTCTGCCATGGTGGTGGCTTCTCCTCGGTGAGTGTGACGGCGTGTGCGGTCAGCGGGTCGCGGCGGCCGCGAAGGCGGCTTCGAGGCGGGGTACGTAGTCGGCGAAGGCCGGGGCCCAGCAGCCGTAGTTGTGGCCGCCGTTGCAGGTGGGGGCGAGGGACTTCCCGTTGCCGTAGTCGACGAGGCGGCTGGGGATGTTCAGCTGGTCCAGTCGGGACTTGACGGTGCGGGCGGCGCGTGCGGTCTGCGCGTCGACGACGTCGCCGTCGCCGGTGTAGAGGGTGATCGAGGTGTCGGCGAGCCTGGCCAGGTTGGCCGGGGCCGCGGGGTCGTAGGCGCGCCAGAGGCGGTCGGCGCCGAACACCGGGTAGGGCGAGCCGAAGATGGCGTCGCTGTCGACGTACGGGCCGTAGTCGGGGCACCCGCTCGCGCTGCTCACCGCGCACCAGGCGCCGGGGAGGTTCAGCTCGGTGGCGACGACCGTCGCGCGGATCTCGGCCATCCCGAAGTCCAGGCCGCCGGAGAGCGCGGCGACGTGGCCGAAAAGGTCGGGCCGGGCCTGCGCGTAGTGCAGCGCGCCGGAGCCGCCCATGGAGAGGCCGGTGACCGCGCGGTGCGCGCGGTCGGGCGCGGTGCGCAGGTTGGCGTCGATGAAGGGGACGACCTGCTCCAGGTGGAAGGTCTCCCAGTTGGCGGCCTTCAGTACGGTGTTCTGCATCTTCCAGTTCGCGTACCAGCCCTTGCGGCCGCCGTCCGGAACGACAGTGATCATCTTGTCGGAGCGCAGGGCGGGGGCGGCCGCGGCGTCGTTGACGGTGCCGCCGCCCCCGTGCAGGAAGTACGCCACCGGCCAGCGCTTCCCCGGATTCGCGTGGTAGCCGCTGGGCAGGAACACGCGGATCTTGTGCGGTCCCGACACCTGCGGTGTGGTCACGGTGAGGGTGAAGTCAGTACCGGAACGCACCTCGGTCTTCCCGGGGTCCTGCGTCAGGCCGAAGCCGTCGGCGAACTCGGGGATGGCGGGGGCGTCCGCCCGAGCGGTCGGGCCGCCGAGCGCGGTGAGCGCCAGGGCGGCCGCGAGCGACATGCCAAGAGCTCTCAGCCGACGCGGAGTTGAGGGTCCCATCCGGGGGTGCTCCTTCGTGTGACGTGCCGGCGGGGGACGCCGGTCATCCGTTGTCACGATGGCGTTCACGCAGCTCGGGGAACAGGCCAGTTGACCGGCCATGCGTGACCGGTCGTCACGCTACGCTCATGACCTGCCGTATCCGTGGTGAGGTGGGAGCCCGAATGACGGACCAACCAGGCGCGCTGCTCCGCGAGTTACGCAAGCGCGCCCGCCTCACCCAGGAGCAGTTGGCGGAGCGGTCCGCGGTGAGCGTGCGCACGATCCGCAGACTGGAGACCGGCAAGTCCACCGACCACCGGGTGAAGACCCTGCACCTGCTGGCGGACGCTCTGGAAGCCGGGCCGGAGGAGCGGCGCCGGCTCATCGACACCCTGGACCGGGCACCGGCGGCCTCCGCGTCCGAACCGGCGGCCCCCGCGCCCGCACCGGCCCCCGTCGCCGAAACGGGGGCGACGCCTCCGCCCGCGTCCGCGACTCCGGCCCCCGCGCCTCCCACGCCCGCGTCACCCGTCCCCTCGCCGCCGGCCGTCGACGGCGTGCTCAGCGGCGCCGCCGACTCGTTGGCCAGGGAGGTGCGGCGTCGCTGGCGGCGTGAGGAGGAGCAGCGCCGGGTCCACGATCCGTTTCCGCTTCCGGTGCGATGGCGGCCGGCGCCCGCCTCCCTGACAGACCACCCCGAGAACGTCCAGCGGCTGGAACCGGGCGCCACCGCCGTGGGCGTGGACCTGAGCGGTGACGTGCGCAGTGTGGCGGAGACCTACCGGCGCGTCGGCTCCGGGCGGTTGGTGATACTCGGTCGGGCGGGCTCCGGGAAGTCGGTGCTCGCCGTCCGCTTCGCCCTCGACCTCCTCGCGGCCCGGGCGCCGGCGGATCCGGTGCCGGTGATCGTCAGCCTCGGCTCGTGGGACCCGGCCGCCACCACCGTGCGGGACCTGCTGGTGGGCCGGCTGCTGCGGGACCACCCCCACCTCGCCCGCCGGGTCGCCGGCGGAACGACGCAGGCCGCCGCACTGGTCGACGCCGACCTGATCCTGCCGGTCCTGGACGGGTTCGACGAGATCGCGCAGGGCCTGCGCGGCGCGGCGCTGGACGCGCTGAACGACACCTCCCTGCCGCTGGTCCTGACCAGCCGCCGGTACGAGTACGAGCAGGTCGTCACCGCGACCCGCGCACCCCTGGTGTGGGCCGCGGGCATCGAACTGGCCGACCTCACCGTCGACGATCTCGCGGCCTACCTGCCCCGCACCGCACGACCCGTCGCCCACGACGCTCCTCGCGGCACGGGCGTGTGGGACGAGGTGCTGGACGCGTTGCGGACCGGTGACGCCGCCCCCGGGGCCGCGTCACTCGCCGACGTGCTGCGCACTCCGCTGATGGTGATCCTGGCCCGGACGATGTACAGCGAGGCGCCCGACCGGAACCCGGCCGAACTCCTCGACACCACACGCTTCCCCACCCCGAGCGACCTGGAGGAACACCTGCTGGCCGGCTTCGTGCCGACGGTCTACCGGCGCCGGGCGCCCGAGCGGTCCGAGGACGGCCGGCGGCAGCGGACATGGGACGTCGAGCGCGCCCGGCGCTGGCTCGGCTACCTGGCCCACAGCCTCGACCAGGGGGACGGCGGCCGGCAGGACCTCGCCTGGTGGCGACTCAGCCGCGGGCTGCCGACCTGGACCCGCGTCCTGCACGTCACCCTGACCTCCGCCCTGTGCATGGCCGCGGCGACCTGGCTGGTGGGGATGCTCGCCCAACCCTGGGAGTCCGCCGAGTTGTTCGGCCCGGACGCCGTGCTGGTGCAGGGAACGCTGGTCGGGATGATCGCCGGGGCGGCCTTCGGACTCGTCTACGCCGTGATGGCCGCCCTGGACCGGGTCACCCTCCAGCCGTCCCGGGTACGGCTCAGACTGCCGGCCGCCGACCGCAGGGTGGTACGCCGGCCACTGCGCGCGTTCACCTCCCGCTTCGGGTTCATGCTGCTGGCCGGGGCGGTGCTGGGCATCGGATACGCCTGGGCGCACGCCCTGCTCCGCGTCCTCTACCTCGGATCGTCGCTGTCAGACCCGGGGGTGTTCCGGGGCGTCCTGATCAACATGCTGGTCTTCGCGCTGATCTTCGGCCTGTCGGCCGGGCTGGTCTTCGGGCTGCTCGCGGCCTTCGAGGCACCGATGGACGTCACCGCCGCGGCCACGCCCCTCCGGCTGCTCTCCGCCAACCGCGTGACCGCCGGCCACCGGCTCCTGGTACTCGTGCCGGCGGTCACCCTCGGCGTCGGCCTCTGCGGCTTCCTTGTCGTCGGCCTGTTCCAGGACCTCCTCGGGCCGCTGGTGTGGCGGCTGGCGGACGCCGCCCTGCTCGGCGCGGTCGGCGGACTGGGCGGCGCGTCGTCGTACGTGCTGGTCTTCACCGCCTGGGGGCAGTGGCTCACGCTGTCCCGCGTCTGGCTGCCGCTGACGGGCAGGCTGCCGTGGAACACGGTCGCCTTCCTGGAGGACGCCTACCGCCGAGGCGTGCTGCGCCAGACCGGCGCCGTCTACCAGTTCCGCCACATCCGGCTGCAACGCCACCTCGCCCAGTCCTACCGGCTGTCCCCTCGGCCGGCGGACCAGGCGACGATGACCCGCCCGAGGCGGACGCGGACGTAGGTCTCGCCCTCGGCCCGCGCCCACCTCGTGCGGCGAGCGTTCAGTTCGTCGCGGCGGCCAGGAGGACGTCCACGAGGCGGTCCGCCGCGTCGGGGCGGCCGTGGGCGCGGGCCCGCTCCGCCATCGCTTCCCGGCGGGCGGGGTCGGTGAGGAGCGGGGCGAGGGCGTCCTGGAGGCGGCCGGGTGTCACGTCGTCGACGAGGGCGACGGCGGCGCCGGCCTCCTCCAGGTGGCGGGCGTTGTGGGCCTGTTCGTTGCCGGCCGAGGTGGCCAGGGGGACGAACACGGCGGGGCGGCCGAGGGCCGTGAGCTCGGCGAGCGTGCCGGCGCCGCTGCGCGAGACCACGACGTCGGCGAGCGCCAGTACGTCGGGGAGTTCGGGGCCGACAAAGCCCGTGAGGTGGTAGCGGCCGGCCAGCGTCGCCGGCAGGGCGGCCGCGTGCCGGCGCAGCTCCTCGACGTTGTCGGGGCCGCACTGGTGGACCACGTTGGCCCGTTCCAGCAGCCAGGACAGCGAGTCGCGGACCACTCCGTTGATCTGCTGGGAGCCCTGGGCGCCGCCGGTGACGTACACGGTGGGGAGCCGCCGGTCGAAGCCGCGCAGGTTCAGCGCCTCGACGGCCTTGTCGGGGTGGCCCGCGAGGACCTCCGGGCGGATCGGGTTGCCCGTGACGACGGCCGCGCCGCGTACCGCTTCCGGCAGCAGGGGCAGCGTCGACTCCGAGGAGACGGCGATGCGCGTCGCGGAGCCGGCCAACTTGCGGTTGGCCAGGCCGAGTCGGACGGTCTGCTCGTGGAGTACGAGGGGGCGGCGGCACAGTCGTGCCGCCAGGCCGGCGGGGACGGCGACGTAGCCGCCGGTGGCGAGCACGACGTCCGGCTGGAAGTCCGCGACGAGCTTGCGGGCCTGGGCGACGCCGAGCGGCACGCGTGCCATGTCCCGGACGTTCGACGGGCTCACCAGCTTCAGCGGGTTGGCGGACCGGCGGATCTTTCCCGTGGCGACGGTGGCGAACGCGATGCCCTCGGCCGGCGCCACCCGGGCCTCCAGCCCGTTCTCCGTGCCGATCCACAGGACGTCGAGCGTGCGGTTCTCGGCGGCGAGCCGTCGCTGCAGGGCGCGGATCGTGGTCAGCGCCGGGTACGTGTGGCCGCCGGTGCCTCCGCCGGTGACGATCAGGCGGAAGGTGGGGGGAGTCGGAGCAGTGCTGTTCACCCCGGGAAGCCTACTGGGCGGGAGGTGGGCGTGGCGATGCCGGAGGGTCCTGGTGGGTCTCCTGGCGGGAGATGCAAAGAACTGCTTGCAAAGGAGTCTTTGTATCTCTACGCTCTGCTGTGTGAGTGAGCACGAGAGTTCCGAGGTCCGCCGGCTCGACGCACGGTCCCTGCGCGGGCTCGCCCATCCGCTGCGCATGCGGTTGCTCAAGGCGCTGCGGCAGGCCGGCCCCGCGACGGCGTCTCAACTGGCCGAGAGATTCGGCGAGTCGAGCGGCGCGACGAGCTACCACCTGCGTCAGCTCGCCGAGCACGGCTTCGTCGAGGACGCGCCGGAGTTCGGCAAGGGGCGGGAGCGGTGGTGGCGCGCGGTGCACCGGGGCGTCAGCTTCGACGACGCGCTGATGTACGACGCCGACCCCGAAGTGCGGGGCGCGGCCCACCTGTTCATGCACGAGGTCGCGAACGTCCACACGCAGGAGCTGGCCACCTGGATCGCCACCCGCGACGGGTGGTCGCCGGAATGGCAGCGCTCCTCGGACCTGAGCGACTGGACACTCGACCTGACGCCGCGACTCGCCCGTGAACTCGTCCAGAAGATGCACGAACTCGTCGAGAGCTACCGCGAGTCGGCGGAGGGTGACCCGGCTGCCGAGCAGGTGCGCATCCACTCGCACGTCATGCCCGTGAGCACAGACTGAACCGAGAGGTCGCACGATGCTTCCCGACGCACATCTCTTCCTCCATCACACCCGCGCCGACGAGCTCCGGTCCGAGGCCCGTGCCTGTCGCCGCGCGGACCGCCGAACGACGGCCGGGGGCGGCGGCCTCCGCGTCCGGTTCGGCTGGACGCTCGTCGCGGTCGGCCTGCGGTTGGCGACCGGCCCCCGGGCGGTGGCGACGGTGCGCTGAGGTCGACAGGCGACGGGTGCGACAAGTCGCCTGCGGGCGGGCGCCGGTGAGGCGGGGGCGCGGGCGGAGGCCGTCTCGGCCAGGCCGGGCCGGACGGCCTGGCCCGTCGGGCCGTCCGGCCCTGTCGGGCCGGACGCGCCGGGCGGACCCTGGCAGGCAAGGGAGGTCACCAGGACTCCGCCCAGCCGCCAGGCCAGCCGAAGCAGGTGAGAAGCCATGATGTTCTGGTACGAGGACGGCCTCCACGGGTGGGGGTGGCTCGCGATGTCGTTCAGCATGATCTTGTTCTGGGCGGCGGTGGCCGCCGCCGTCGTGTTGCTGTTCCGGGTGCTGAACGGTGCGGATGCCCGGCCGGACCTCTCGGTCCGGACCACCGCCCCGCCGCGTGCCGCCGGTGGGGGGACGGCACAGGGGCCCGCCTCCGCGAAACCAGAAGGCGCGGACGGTGTTACCAGCCCTCCCGCAGAGGAGTCGATCACGAGAACGCGCGAGTACGGGCTGTACGCGATCGCTCTCGCGATCCTCTTTGTCGGCGCCCTCGCCCTTGGCGTCCCGGCCGCCACGCTGGTGGTGCTCGCGGTCGTGCTCGCCTGCCCGCTGATGATGCTGGGTATGACGCGGGGCCATGGCGGCCACGGCGCCGGTGGTCGGGGCGGGGCCGACCGGCCCGCGGAGCACCCAGAGGACCCGGACCGCGACGCGGGACCCGGACGGACCTGACCGACCTCGCGGAGGGCCGGGCGACCCCGGCGGCGCGCGTGCCCGGTTGGTTGGCGGTGGGCGCGGCCGCCGGGCTTCCGCTGCCGGCCGCGAGCACGAGGCTGCCCGGCTTCCCGCGGCGCGGGCTGACTCCGTACGGTTGGCACAGGAGCCCGCCGTGCACGGACGGCAAACCCACGCCGGTCACGGCGTCGGTCACCGGCGACGACACACCCGTACCGCGAACCAGCCAGGACAGGACGATGAAGGCAACACCACGGCTCGCTCTCACCGCGTCGACCCTCGCGCTGGTCCTCACCGCCTGCGGCGCGGACGCCTCCGACACGGGGGCCGACTCGGAGTCCGCCACCCTCGGCCACGTCCACGGCCTCGCCCTCGACCCCTCCGACGAGCGGCTGTACGTCGCCACCCACCACGGGCTGTTCACGACCGGCGAGTCCGGGGATCCGGTACGAGTCGGTGACAGGGCGGACGACTTCATGGGCTTCACCGTCGCCGGACCGAAGAGGTTCCTCGCCAGCGGCCATCCCGCGCCCGGCAGCGGCGAGCCCGCCCACCACGGCCTGATCGAGAGCACCGACGCCGGTAAGACCTGGAAGACCCTCTCCCTGGGCGGCGAGGCCGACTTCCACGCCCTCGAACACACCCACAACACGACCTACGGCTACGACAGCACCAAGGGCATGCTCCGCGTCAGCAAGGACGGCAGGTCCTGGGACGACCGGGCCCGCCTCCAGGCGCTCGACCTGGCGGTGAGCCCGAACGACCCGGACACCGTGCTGGCCACCACCCCCGACGGCGTCGCCAGGAGCACCGACGGGGGCCGCACCTTCGGTACCGGACGTGAGCCCGCGCTGGCGTTCGTCTCCTGGCCGGCCTCCGGCGCCCTCTACGGCCTCGACAGCAGGGGCGGCGTGCACCGGAGCACTGACGGCGGCGCCACCTGGCGCAGAACCGGCGAGGTGCCCGGGGCCGCACCCGGCGTGCAGGCCCTGACGGCGGTCGACAAGCGACACGTGCTGGCCGCCACCGCGGACGGCGTCTACGAGTCCACGGACGGCGGCAGGGCATTCACCAAGCTTTTTGACATCAACACGGGCGCGGGCCACTGAGCGACCCCGCGAGGGACCACAGCGGGTGGCTGCGGTGCGCTCGCAGGCCGCGGGGATAGAGCCGGTGCGGACCCCGGGCAAGACACCCGAACGGGTGAGTCGACGTGTTCGAGCGAGGGGTCGGGACGGCGTACGGGCTGCGACGGTGAACGGAACATGTGTTCACGATCTGCCCGGCATTTGTCCGTTACGTCTGCCCTGGGCGGGCGTTGATGGGAGCACCAGTGCCCGTCACGCACCCGACTGGGGGACCCGATGAGAACAGTTCCTGTGCTCCCGCCGACGCCCACCCCGTTCGAACACGACGTCACGACGCTCCGCCGAACGGCGGAAACCGCCTCCCGGGCGGATCACCACCCGTCCGGCCGCTCCCGCCGCGCCGCGCGGCCGCACCGGGGGTGGGCCGTATGAGCGACGGCAAACAGAAAGAGACCGACGGCAAACAGACAGAGACCGGTGCCGACGTACCCGCGCAGCGCGGGAAGCCGCTCGGCCCGCCCCCGGCCCACCTTGGAGCCGGGTCCGACGACGGAGACCTCGCGGACGACCTGAAGGAGGCGTACTGGTCGGTCTACGACGGGGCCGCCGCGAACGCGACCGTCGGTGAGATCCTGGTGCGCCTGCCGCGCATCGTGCGGCGGGTCGGAGAGTTGGCCTGGCGGGCCGACCGGCGGGCGACGATCGCGCTGGTCGTGCTGCAGCTCGGCTCCGCCGCCATGTCCGCGTTCGGGCTGATGGCCTCCGTCGCCGTGCTGCACCAGCTGTTCGGGGAGGGGCCGACACCGGACCGCGTGCGGGCCGCCGTCCCGCAGATCCTGCTCGTCGTCGCGTTCCTCGCCGCGCGGGCCCTGCTGGAGGCCGGCGTCTCACTGACACAGGCCCACGTCACGCCGAAGATCCGTACCGCCCTTGAGCGGGAGTTCCTGCAACTCACCGCGCACGTAAGGCTGGAGGTCGTCGACGACGCCGAGTGGCACGACGACGCGTACCGCGCCCACGACCGCGGCCTGTTCTACGCCCGGCAGATCGTCGGGCAGGTCGTGTCGCTGGCGTCCGCCGGACTCGGCATCCTCGGCACCGCCGGCGTCCTGGCCGTCCTGCACCCGCTGCTGATCGCCCTCCTGCCGCTGTCGGTACTGCCGGTGGGGGCGGCGGCGATCCGCTCCGCGCGGGCACGCTTCCACTCCTTCCGCCGCTGGAACGCGCTCCAGCGGCGGGTACGGCTCTTCTCCTGGCTGCTGCTCGACCGCGACTCCGCCGCCGAACTGCGCTCCGACACCGCGCAGCGCGCCCTGCTCGACGAACACCACCGCATCACCGCGCGCATCGCCGAGGAGGACACCAGGCTCGGAGTGCACTCCGCGAAGCTCGCACTCACCGGCCGCGCACTCGGCGGCGTCGGCACCGGCATCACGTACGTGGCGCTGGCGCTGATGCTCGTGGCCGGCTGGATGCCGCTCGCCGCCGGCGCCGGGGCCGTTCTCGCGATCCAGGCCGCGCAGGGCTCCCTCACCCGCTTCATGGACGTCGCACACCTGGTCTACGAGCACGCGATGTGGGTCGACGACCTGCTCGCCTTCCAGGAACGCTGCCGCTCCCTGCAACCCCGGCGCCACGGCCCGGCCGCGCCGGAGAAGGTGGCCGCGATCGAACTGCGGGACGTGTCGTACACCTACCCCGGCAAGGAGGTCCCGGCCCTGGACGGAGTGTCGATGACCCTGCGCGCGGGGGAGACCGTCGCGTTCGTCGGCGTCAACGGCTCGGGGAAAAGCACCTGTTCGAAGGTGATCGCCGGCCTCTACGACCCCGTGAGCGGGGCCGTGTGCTGGGACGGTATCGACACGGCCGGGATGGACGCCGAATCCCTCCAGGCGCGGGTGTCGGTGGTCCTCCAGGACCCGCTGCACTACCCGTTCAGCGCGCTCGCCAACATCACCGCCTCCCGCGGCACGCTCACCGAGGCCGAACCACGGCAGGCCCTGGACGCGGCGACCGCCTCCGGCGCGGACCAGGTCGTCGCCGAACTCCCGGACACCTGGCGCACATTGCTGTCCAAGCGCTTCAAGGGCGGACAGGAGCTGTCCGCCGGTCAGTGGGCGAAGATCGCCGTCGCGCGGGGGCTCTACAAGGACGCGCCCGTCCTGCTGCTCGACGAACCCACGGCCAGCATGGACCCCAGGGCGGAGCACGCCGTCTACCAGGCGGTCCTCCGCGACAAGCACCGCCCGGACCGGATCACGGTCCTCATCTCGCACCGCCTCGCGAGCGTCGTCGAGTGCGACCGGATCTACGTCTTCGACGCCGGCCGGATCGTCGAGTCGGGTACCCATGACGAACTCATGGCGCGCGGCGGCGAGTACGCCGAGATGTTCACGCTCCAGGCCGACGCCTACCAGGCGGGCACCGGCGCCGCCCGCTGAACGAGCCGTGACGTCCGGCGGTTGACGGACCGCCGGACGTCCGGCCGGGCGGGGTAGGGACTGTCTCATATAC
>NZ_WMLF01000125.1 GCF_014156695.1 Streptomyces durbertensis
GGCACGGGCCGCTCGACGGGGAAAGGGGGCTCGCCGGGAAGGGCGGGAACCGGAGGCGGGGCGTGACGCCCTAGGACATTCGCCGAACCACGAGATGGACTCCCTCGACCGCGCTTGCCGCAGACCTTGCTGTCGTGCGGCCTGGTCATCACCCGGGGCACCCCGCCACGGAAGGAGGGTTGCCGGACAGCGGGCCGGGGCCGTGGTCGCTGTCACTCGTGACCTGGCCGCGAGTATGCCACATCCCGCGCGGCGGGTGCGACCGCGCGGACGGGGACGGGCCCCGAGGTACGTACCTCGGGGCCCGTCCGGCGAGTCCGGCGCGTCAGGTGGGGCCTACGCGTGGCTGGCGGCGACCCATCGCTCCAGGGCGGCCCGGGCGGCGCCGGAGTCCACCGACTCGGCCGCCTCGGCCATGCCGGCGGCCAGCCGCTCGGCGAGCGTACGCCCGTCGTCCGCCGGCTCCAGCGCCACCAGGGCGGCGGCCGAGTTGAGGAGGACGGCGTCCCGCACGGGGCCCCGCTCGCCGTCCAGCAGCCGGCGGGCGACGTCCGCGTTGTGGGCGGCGTCCGCGCCGCGCAGCGCCTCGATCGGGACGAGTTCGAGTCCCACGTCCCGGGGGTCGAAGGACTCCCGCCGCACCTGGCCGTCCCGCACGATCCAGACGGTGGAGGTGCCGGTGGTGGTCAGCTCGTCGAGTCCGTCGTCGCCGCGGAACACCAGGGCGGAGGTGCCTCGTTCGGCCAGCACGCCGGCGAGGATGGGCGCCATGCGGGCGTCGGCGACACCGGTCGCCTGGGCTCGCACCCGCGCCGGGTTGGTCAGCGGGCCGAGGAAGTTGAACGTGGTGGGCACGCCCAGCTCGCGGCGGGCGCCGGCGACGTGCCGCAGCGCGGGGTGGAACTTGACGGCGAAGCAGAAGGTGATGCCCGCCTCCCCCGCGACCTCCGCCACTCGTCCGGGTGAGAGCTCCAGGTTGACGCCGAGTTTCTCCAGTACGTCCGAGGCGCCGCTGGCGGAGGAGGAGGCCCGGTTGCCGTGCTTGACGACGGTGGCTCCGGTGCCGGCGACGACGATCGCGGACATGGTGGAGATGTTGACCGTCTTCGCCCGGTCGCCGCCGGTGCCGACGATGTCCACGGTCGGGCCGGGTACCTCGATGGTGTTGGCGTGCGCGTACATCGCCCGCACCAGGCCGGTGACCTCCTCGACCGTCTCGCCCTTGGCGCGCAGCGCCATCGCGAAGCCGGCGATCTGCGCGTCGGTGGCCTCGCCGCGCATGATGCGGTCCATCGCCCAGCCGGTCGCCCCGGCGTCGAGGTTCCCGCCGGCGAGCAGCGTGCTCAGGATCCCGGGCCAGGAGCGGTCCGCCACGGTGTCGCCTCCTGCGGGGGTAACGGCGCTCATCGCTCACGCTCCTGGTGGTCGTTCCGTGGGGTGGTGGCCGGCGGCTCGTACCGCCGTGCCGGTGGGTCGTCCCGCCGGACCGGCAGGTTCGTGCCGCCGTGCTCCGGCAGCAGCCACCCTACCGAGGTGGCGGAGACGGCGCTGGGCCCCGTCCGGGTGTCGGACGGGGCCCAGGCTGTGGCGACCTTCTGCGGAGTACCGGGCGCTGCCCGGTGGGCGGTCAGTGGTGGCCGTGGCCGCTCTGGATCGCCTTGTACTCCTCGGCCGTCGCCTTGGGGATCTGGCCGCTCGGGCCGAAGTAGCCCTGGCTGATCTTCACCCGGAGCTTCTCCAGGCGGCCGACCTTCCGCTCGACGCCGTTCTCGTCGACGGCGGGCGGCAGTTCCGCCGGCTTCGGCTGGTCGTGCTGCGTGAGGTAGTGCAGCTGCTCCGGCGAGAGCGGCTCGTGGACCTCGACGAACTCACCGTGCGGCAGGCGCTTGATGATGCCCGTCTCGCGGCCGTGCAGCACCTTCTCCCGGTCCCTGCGCTGGAGGCCCAGGCAGATGCGGCGGGTGACGATGAAGACGAGGACCGGCACCACGAAGAAGCCGATGCGCACGAACCAGGTGATCGCGTTGATCGACAGGTCGAAGTGGATCGCCCAGAGGTCGTTTCCACCGCCGACCAGCATCACGAAGTACCAGCTGATCCACGCGGCGCCGAACGCGGTGCGCGTCGGGGCGTTGCGCGGGCGGTCCAGCAGGTGGTGCTCCCGCTTGTCCTTGGTGACCCAGGCCTCGAAGAACGGGTAGACCGCGATCGAGGCGAGCACCAGCGGGAAGATCATCAGCGGTACCAGCACACCGAAGTTCAGCGTGTGCCCGGTGGGGATGACCCACTCCCAGCCCGGCATGACACGGATCAGCCCCTCGGAGAAGCCCATGTACCAGTCGGGCTGCGCGTTGGTCGACACCAGGTCGGGTCGGTAGGGGCCGAGCACCCAGACGGCGTTGATGGTGAACGTCGCCGAGATGATCGCGATGAGGCCGAAGACCAGGAAGAAGAAGCCGCCCGCCTTGGCCATGTACACCGGCATCAGCGGGAAGCCGACGACGTTGTTGTTGGTGCGGCCGGCACCCGGGTACTGGGTGTGCTTGTGGTAGAAGACCAGGATCAGGTGCGCCACCACCAGGCCCAGCATGATGCCCGGCAGGAGCAGCACGTGGAAGGTGAAGAACCTCGGGATGATGTCCGTGCCGGGGAACTCGCCGCCGTACAGGAACATCGCCAGGTAGGTGCCGACCAGCGGGACCGCGAGGATCGCGCCTTCCATGAAGCGGACACCGGTGCCGGAGAGCAGGTCGTCGGGCAGCGAGTAGCCGGTGAAGCCGGTGAACATGCCGAGCACGAGCAGCAGGAAGCCGAAGAGCCAGTTCAGCTCGCGCGGCTTGCGGAACGCGCCGGTGAAGAACACCCGCATCATGTGGACGAACATCGCGACCAGGAAGATCAGCGCCGCCCAGTGGTGGATCTGCCGCATGAGCAGACCGCCGCGCACGTCGAAGCTGATGTCCAGCGTCGAGGCGTACGCCTCCGACATGATCACGCCCTGCATCGGGACGTAACTGCCGTGGTAGTGCACCTCGGCCATGCTCGGCTTGAAGAACATGGTGAGGTAGACACCGGTCAGGATGATGATGATGAACGAGTAGAGCGCGATCTCGCCCAGCAGGAAGGACCAGTGGTCGGGGAAGACCTTTCTCAGGTTCTTCTTGGCACCCTTGTAGATGCCCAGGCGTCCGTCGGCCCAGTCGGCGATCCGCTCGCCGCCCGGCGCCTTGCTCCGGCCGCTCGCGTTGGTCTTGCTCATCCGCGCTCCCAGAAGCTCGGGCCGACGGGCTCGGCGAAGTCGCCTCGCGCCACCAGTTCACCCTCGTCGTTCACCGTGATCGCCAGCTGCGGCAGCGGGTGGCCGGCCGGGCCGAAGATCACGCGCGCGCCGTCGGAGAGGTCGAACGTCGACTGGTGGCAGGGGCACAGGACGTGGTGGGTCTGCTGCTCGTAGAGGCTGACCGGGCAGCCCACGTGCGTGCAGATCTTGGAGTAGGCCACGATGCCCTCGTGGGACCAGTCGAGCTCCTGCTTGTCCTTGATGTCGCCCGGCTCGAGCCGGACGAGCATCAGGGCGGCCTTGGCGATCTCCCGGTGGAAGTCGTGGCTGCCCTCCTCCAGGCCCTCGGGCTTGGCGAAGGAGAGCGAGCCGACCGTGATGTCCTCCGGCCGCAGCGGCTCGTTGGTGTTCATGTTGATCAGCTTCAGGCCCCTGCGCCACATGGTGTGGCGCAGCTTGTCCTCCGGCAGCGGGCCGAGGTCGCGCAGCAGCACCACACCGGAGAGCGGCACCAGGGCCAGCGCGCCGAACATGGTGTTGCGGATCAGCTTGCGCCGACCGAGACCGGAGTCCTCGGCGCCCTTGGCGAAGGTCGCCAGCGCGGCGGCCTTCTCGTCCGGGGTGCTGTCGATCGGGTGCCGCTCCTGGACCAGCTCGGTGCCGTCCATCAGCGTGCGCGACCAGTGGACCGCGCCGACGCCGATGGCGAACAGCGCGACGCCCAGGCTCAGCCCGAGGGAGAAGTTCAGCGCGCTGATGTGGCCGAGCGGCCACAGGTAGAAGATCTTGTCGATCGGGAAGACCACGAACGACACGATGAAGGCGACCGTGGCCAGCATCGAGATGGTGAAGAACAGGGCGACGACGCGCTCGGACCGCTTGGCGGCCCGCTCGTCGATGTCCTGGATGCGCGGCTCGTGGTGCGGGAGTCCCGGGTCGGCGAACGGGTGCTTCTCCAGTTCGCCGCCGGCCGCGGTGTCCTGCGTCTCGGGCAGGCTCTTGTCGTCGTCAGACACGTTCTTCTCGGATCCGTGTTCGCTACTCATGACTTCCTGGCCTTGGCGTTCCGGGCCGCGACCCAGACGGTGATGCCGATGAGGAGGGCCAGGACGATGGTCCAGGCGAAGAGGCCTTCACTGACCGGGCCGAAGCCACCCAGTCCGTAGCCGCCCGGGTTCTCCGTCTCGGAGGTGTTGACCTGGTCCAGGTAGGCGATGATCTGCCGCTTCTCCTTCTCGGGCATGATGCCCTCGGGGAAGGACGGCATCGCCTGGGAGCCGGTCTCCATGACCTCGTAGATGTGCTTCGGATCCACGTCGGCCAGGTTGGGGGCGTACTTGCCCTTGGTGAGGGCGCCGCCCTCACCGGTGAAGTTGTGGCACTGGGCGCAGTTCTGGCGGAACAGGTCGCCGCCGGCGGCGATCTCCTCGCCCGTCAGGCCCTTGATGCTGTACTGCTCGGGCTTGGGAATCTCGGGTCCGGCACCGAGCGAGGCGACAAACGCGGCGAGCTGCCGGGTCTCCTCCTCGGTGTAGACCTTGGGCTTCTTGGGCGCCTGGGCGCCCGGCGCCTGCATGGGCATGCGGCCGGTGCCGACCTGGAAGTCGACCGAGGCGGCGCCCACGCCGACCAGGCTCGGCCCGTCGGAGGTTCCCTGGCCGCCGGTGCCGTGGCAGCTGGAGCAGCCGACGGCGAAGAGCTTCTTGCCCTCCTCGATGTCGAGGGAGAGGTTCGACTGCTCGGCCTTGGCCTGGCCGGCAGGAGCGAACGCGGCGTACAGCCCCCCGGTGGCCGCCAGCGCGAAGAGTAGAACGACGATCGCCGCCAGCGGATGGCGCCGTCGTGCGGAGAGCTTTTTCACGGATTACCCCGGTGTCAGGATCTTCTGCGTCGATGCTTCTGGCAGTGTCTGTGGTGGTCCGGCGTCCGCCGGTGCTACTTGATCAAGTAGATCGTGGCGAAGAGGCCGATCCAGACGACATCGACGAAGTGCCAGTAGTAGGACACGACGATGGCTGCGGTGGCCTGGTGGTGGGTGAACCGCCGCGCCATGTACGTCCGTCCCAGGACGAACAGGAACGCGATCAGGCCACCGGTCACGTGGAGGCCGTGGAAGCCGGTCGTCAGGTAGAAGACCGAGCCGTAGGGGTCGGACGAGAGGGTCAGCCCCTCGTGCTTGACCAGCTCGGCGTACTCGTAGACCTGTCCACCGATGAACACCGCGCCCATCACGAACGTGACCACGAACCAGGAGCGGAGCTTCTTCACGTCACCGCGCTCGGCGGCGAAGACGCCGAGCTGGCAGGTGAGCGAGGAGAGCACCAGGATCGTGGTGTTCGTCAGCGCGAACGGCAGGTTGAGCGCTTCTGACTGCTCGGCCCAGTACTCGGCTCCCATCACCGATCGCAGGGTGAAGTACATCGCGAAGAGGGCCGCGAAGAACATCAGCTCGGAACTCAGCCAGATGATGGTTCCGACGCTGGTGAGGTTCGGCCGGTTGACCGACGGGTGCGCGTGCCCGGTTTCTACTGCTGTTGCTGTCGCCACGCCGACATTATGTCGGTCGCTTATTCCGTACTCACTTCGGGGGGTCCCGTTCGGTGTGTTGGGCCGGTGTGCGCTGCGGGAACGGCTGGTCGAACGGCCGCCGACCGGGTGGTTCCAAGCGGTGTCGACGGGACGTGGGAGGGAGTAGCATCCGAGCCGGTGCCCGTGGTGCGCACGGGATCCCCGGGGCCGGGCGGAAGAGCGGACGAGACGCCCCCGGCCCGCGGACCCGTCGGCGCGCCGTGGGTCCTGGACGTTCCGATCACGATCCGACCACACAACGCGGAGGAACGATGCAGCCGACGGCCACGGTGCTGGTCTACAGCGACGACGCCAACACCCGCGAGCAGGTGCGGCTGGCCGCCGGCCGCCGCCCCGCCTCCGACGTGCCGGCGGTGGAGTACCTGGAGTGCGCCACGATGCCGGCCGTCCTCAGCGCCCTGGAGGCCGGCGGCGTCGACGTGTGCGTCCTGGACGGTGAGGCGACGCCGGCCGGCGGCATGGGCATCGCCCGGCAGATCAAGGACGAGATCTTCGACAGCCCGCCGGTGCTGCTGCTCATCGGCCGGGCCACGGACGCCTGGTTGGCGACCTGGAGCCGCGCCGAGGCGGTGGTGCCGCACCCGCTGGACCCGGTGGCCGTCTCGGAGGCGCTGGCCGGGCTGCTGCGCGGGGTGGAGCAGCGCCGGGCCGCCTGAGGGCCCCGGAGGGCTCCCCGCCGGGCCGCCCGAGGGCGGGCCGGCGGGCTCACAGGGAGGGCCGCAGGCGGGCCTTGGCCGCCTCGGGGTGGTCGCCGCCGTTCTTCGCCGGGGCGTGCAGGGCGCTGCCCTCCAGCCACTTCTCCCAGCTCAGGTTCCAGTCGCCGAAGCCGTTGCCGAAGGGCGCCATGTCGGTGCCCTCGGTGTTGGTGTGGGTGACCAGGTCGCCGGGGCGGAAGGTGTTGAAGACCCATTGGGCGTTCTCCGTGCTCATGCCGGTGCAGCCGTGGCTGACGTTCGCCCAGCCGTGTGAACCGGACGACCAGGGCGCGCCGTGCACGTACTCCCCGCTCCAGGTGAGCCTGGTGGCCCAGTAGACCGGCAGGTCGTAGTAGTCGGGGCTGCCGGCGCCGATGCCGATGCTGGTGCTGCGCATCCGGACGAACGACTCCTGCCCGAGCACGACCTTGGTGCCGTTGCGGGTGCGGAAGCCGGCCTTGCCGGTGGTGATGGGTATCGTGCGCACCACCTCGCCGTTGCGGCTGACCGTCATCTCCAGTGAGGACGCGTCGGCCACCGCCTCCACCCGGTCGCCGGTGCGCAGCTTCAGCTTCTGGCTGCGCGCCCCGTAGAGGCCGTCGCGGACCTTGAGGCCGGCCAGCGTGGACTCGACGGTGATGGCGGCGCCGCTGGGCCAGTACTCCTTCGGGCGGTAGTGCAGCTTCTTGTCGTCGACCCAGTGCCAGGCGCCGCGCACCTTCGGGGTCGACCGCACGTGCAGTGCCGCCTCCACGATGCGGCGTTCCTCCGGCCGCTTCACCGCCCGGCTCAGCTCGGCCGTGACGGGCTGTCCGACGCCGTAGGTGCCGCTCTCCGGCCCGAACTCCACCCGGAGCTTCCTGGCCTTGGTGGCGGTCGCGGTGTCGAAGGTGAGGGTGCCGCGCCCGGGGCGCCCGGAGCGGTTCTCGGTACTCACCCGGACGGTGTACGTGGCGCCGGCCGCCAGGGCGCCGGTGCTGCGCCAGCGGCGGCCGTCGGCGGAGAGTTCACCGGCGAGGTGGCGCCCGCGCTCGTCGGTGACGGTCACGTCGGTGAGCTGGCCGTTGTCGCCCTCGGCGGTGATCTCGACGGCCTTCTCCGGGTCGACCGGCCGGCTGTCGGCGGGGGCGCCACCGGCGCTGACGCCGACGTGTCCCGCGGCGTCGTACGGGTCGGCGGCCAACGGATGGGAGGAGCCGCCGCCGCACGCGGTCAGCGACATGACTGGCACCAGCAGGGCGCATCCCAGGGCGGCCCGGCGCGTTCCGTTTGTCCCGTTCCTCATGGCCCCAACGCTAGGGACGCGAAGTCAAGGCGGCGCGCTGTACTGACCCAAAAGGGTCACCCCCGGACGACACTCCGGGGGTGACCCTTGACTGATGCCGAATCAGATGATCAACGGATCACTGGTTCTGGTTCTCGCCGTGGTAGTACTCGAACGTCCAGCCGAAGAGGCCGACGAGGATCACCGGCAGCGCGACCAGCAGCAGCCACCAGCCGAACACGACGCCCATGAACGCCAGGGCGCTGCCCGCGCCCAGCGCCAGCGGCTGCCAGCTGTGCGGGCTGAAGAAGCCCAGCTCACCGGCGTCGTCGGCGACGTCCGCGTCCTTGTTGTCACCGGCACCGGTGTCCACGCGGCGCGCGGTGAACACCAGGTAGTAGCCGAGCATGATCGCCAGACCGAAGGACAGGAACAGGGCCGTGGTGCCGACCGGCTCCTTGGACCACAGGCCGTAGACGATGGCCATGGCCAGCAGGAAGACGCTCAGCCACAGGAACATCTTTCCCTGGATCTTCACTTGCCGGCCTCCTTGCCGTTCGTGGCGCCGGCCAGCTCCGCCTGCGTCTGGTTCTCCGCCTGGTCGAGCGCGGCGATCTCCGGGTGGTGGAGATCAAACGCCGGGGATTCCGACCGGATGCGCGGCAGGGTGACGAAGTTGTGCCTCGGCGGCGGGCAGGCGGTCGCCCACTCCAGCGAACGGCCGTAGCCCCACGGGTCGTCGACCTCGATCTTCTTGCCGTACTTGGCCGTCTTCCACACGTTGTAGAAGAACGGCAGCATCGACATGCCGAGCAGGAAGGAGCTGATCGTGGAGATCGTGTTCAGCGCGGTGAAGCCGTCGGCGTTCAGGTAGTCCGCGTAACGCCGCGGCATGCCCTCGGCGCCGAGCCAGTGCTGCACCAGGAACGTGCCGTGGAAGCCCACGAACAGCGTCCAGAAGGTGATCTTGCCGAGCCGCTCGTCGAGCATCTTGCCGGTGAACTTCGGCCACCAGAAGTGGAAGCCGGCGAACATCGCGAACACCACGGTGCCGAACACCACGTAGTGGAAGTGGGCCACCACGAAGTAGGAGTCGGAGACGTGGAAGTCCAGCGGCGGCGAGGCCAGGATGACGCCGGTCAGACCACCGAAGGTGAACGTGACCAGGAAGCCGATCGTCCAGAGCATCGGGGTCTCGAAGCTCAGCGAGCCCTTCCACATGGTGCCGATCCAGTTGAAGATCTTCACACCGGTCGGGACCGCGATCAGGAAGGTCATGAAGGAGAAGAACGGCAGGAGCACGCCGCCCGTCACGTACATGTGGTGCGCCCAGACCGTCACCGACAGACCGGCGATGGCGATCGTCGCGGCGATGAGGCTGATGTAACCGAAGATCGGCTTGCGGGAGAAGACCGGGACGATCTCGGAGACGATGCCGAAGAACGGCAGCGCGATGATGTACACCTCGGGATGGCCGAAGAACCAGAACAGGTGCTGCCACAGCAGGGCGCCGCCGTTCGCGGCGTCGAAGATATGGGACCCGAACTGTCTGTCGGCTTCCAGTGCGAAGAGCGCGGCGGCCAGGACCGGGAAGGCGAGCAGCACCAGCAGACCGGTGAGCAGCACGTTCCAGGTGAAGATCGGCATCCGGAACATCGTCATGCCCGGAGCGCGCATGCAGATGATCGTGGTGATGAAGTTGACCGCGCCGAGGATCGTGCCGAAGCCGGAGAGCGCCAGGCCCATGATCCACATGTCCGCACCGACGCCCGGCGAGCGGACCGCGTCGTTCAGCGGGGCGTAGGCGAACCATCCGAAGTTCGCGGCGCCGTTGGGGGTGAGGAAGCCCGCCACGGCGATCGTCGAACCGAAGAGGTAGAGCCAGTAGGCGAGCATGTTCAGCCGCGGGAAGGCCACATCGGGGGCACCGATCTGGAGCGGCATGATCCAGTTCGCGAAGCCGGCGAACAGCGGCGTCGCGAACATCAGCAGCATCACCGTGCCGTGCATGGTGAAGAGCTGGTTGAACTGCTCGTTGGAGACGATCTGGCTGCCCGGCCGGGCGAGTTCGGCGCGCATCACGAGCGCCATCACGCCGCCGATGACAAAGAAGGCGAACGATGTGACCAGATACATCGTGCCGATCGTCTTGTGGTCGGTGGTCGTCAGCCAACCGACCACCTTGCTGCCCGGCGCTTTGCGCCGCACCGGCGCCGCGCCCTGTGGCGCGTCGGGCGTCTCAGGGACGCCCTGGGATTCGTTGACGATGCTCACGGGTTGTTCGTCTCCGCATTCTTGGCCGATTCCGCCTGCGCGATGCCCGCCGGGAGATAGCCGGTCTGGCCCTTGCGCTCAAGTTCCTTCAGGTGCTCCTGGTAACGCTCAGGAGAGACGACCTTGACGTTGAAGAGCATGCGGGAGTGGTCGGTGCCGCACAGCTCGGCGCACTTGCCCATGAAGGTGCCCTCCTTGGTGGCGGTCACCTCGAAGCGGTTGGTGTGGCCCGGGATGACGTCCTGCTTCATCAGGAACGGCACCACCCAGAAGGAGTGGATGACGTCCCGCGAGGTCAGGATGAACTGGACCTTCTCGCCCTTGGGCAGCCACAGGGTCGGGCCCGGGTTGTTGTTCTGCGGGTTGCGGGTGCCGGGGGTGCCGTAGTCGTACACGCCCTCCGCGCCCTCCGGGAACGCCGTGCGCATCCGGTCCGGGATGGCGTCGAGTTCCTTGGACTTCGCCGCGTCGCCCGTGGAGGCGTCGCCGTCGACGTCGGCGATGTAGTTGAAGGCCCAGCTCCACTGGAAGCCGACGACGTTGATCACGTGGTCGGGCTTGTCGGTGGTCTCCAGCAGCTTCGCCTGGTCCCGCGCGGTGAAGTAGAAGAACACCGACACGATGATCAGCGGGACGACCGTGTACAGCGCCTCGATGGGCATGTTGTAACGGGTCTGCGGGGGGACCTCGACCTTGGTCCTGGAGCGCCGGTGGAAGTACACGCTCCACAGCGTCAGGCCCCAGGTCAGCACGCCGACTGCGATGGCGGCGACCCAGGAGCCCTGCCACAGGGAGAGGATCCGCGGCGCCTCCTCAGTGACCGGAGTCGGCATACCGAGGCGGGGGAGGTCTTCTGATGTGCAACCGGTAGCGGTCGCCAGGACCAGGCCCGCGGCAAGCGCCTGCGGCAGGATCCGCCGCATCGGGCGCCGCGACGAGCGGTCGGAGCCGTTGGGACTCACGTAGCGCCTTCCCGAGAGTCTCGCCCGCTCGGCCGGACGCGGCCCTTGGTGGCCGGGCGCCGACCCTGGCGCGGGCAGGGTTTGGATGTTTATGCGGACCAAACCCTACTGGACGCTATTCGGGGTCGTGCGGGGAGGGTGGTTAACGCGCCGCGGGTCCGTCCGAAGGGGTGGAAGGCCCTGTTCCGCGGCCTGCTTCGGCCGGCCCGCGACGACCGTCCGGAAGGCCGACACGCCGGCCGTTCCGGGCGGGCGCACGCCTCGGCGTGTCGGCGTGTCGACGTGTCGGGGGCGGGCCGGTGGCGGGGAGTTAGCGTCGTGGCGTGGCTTACTTCGACGCAGCCTCCGCGCTGCCCCCGCATCCGGTCGCCCGTCAGGCGCTGCTCGCCGCCCTGGACGAGGGGTGGGCCGACCCCGCACGACTGCACCGGGAGGGCCGCCGGGCCCGACTGCTGCTGGACGCCGCGCGGGAGAGCGCGGCGGAGTCCCTGGGCTGCCGCCCGGACGAGCTGGTGTTCGCGCCCTCGGGCACCCGGGCGCTGCACACCGCCGTGGCCGGCGCGTTGGCCGGCCGTCGGCGGGTGAGCCGACGGCTGGTGGTCTCCGCGGTCGAGCACTCGGCCGTGCTGCACGCCGCCGACGCCCACCGGGCCGGCGGCGGCACGGTCACCGAACTCGGCGTCGACCGCCTCGGGCGCGTCGACCCGGCCGAGGCCGAGGAGTTGCTGTCCGCAGCGGAGGGTCCCGGCGGGGAGGGGCCGGCCGCGTTGGTGTGTCTGCAGTCCGCCAACCACGAGGTGGGCACCCTCCAGCCGGTGGCCGAGGTCGCCGAGGCCTGCCGGGCGGCCGGGGTGCCGCTGCTGGTGGACGCGGCGCAGTCGGTGCCCTGGGAGGCGCCGCCGGCGGGCTGGTCGCTGCTGGCGGCCAGCGCGCACAAGTGGGGCGGGCCCGGGGGCGTCGGACTGCTCGCGGTCCGCAAGGGGGTGCGGTTCGCCCCCGCTCCCCCGCTGGACGAGCGGGAGTACGGCCGCATGCCCGGCTTCCCCGACCTGCCGGCGATCGTCGCCGCGGCGGCGTCGCTGCGTGCGGTGCGGGCGGAGGCCACCGCCGAGGGCGCCCGGCTCCGGGCGCTGGTCGACCGGATCCGGGAGGCCGTGCCGCGGCTGGTGCAGGACTGCGAGGTGGTCGGCGACCCGGTGCGCCGGCTGCCGCACCTGGTGACGTTCTCCTGCCTGTACGCCGACGGCGAGTCGCTGCTGCTGGGGCTGGACCGGGCGGGCTTCTCCGTCTCCTCCGGCTCCTCCTGCACCTCCAGCACGCTGACACCCAGTCATGTGCTGCGGGCGATGGGTGTGCTGTCCGAGGGGAACGTGCGGGTGTCCCTGCCGCCGGGCACGGCGGAGGCGGACGTCGAGGAGTTCCTGCGGGTGCTGCCCGAGGTGGTGGCCTCGGTACGGGCCCAGCTCGACGCGCCGGGGTCGGATGTCCCCGGCGCGGGCGCCCCCGGTACCGGTGCCGGACCCTCCGACGCCGCGCCGGAGCCGGACAGTCCGGAAACGACCGCGGCCGCCGACTCCGGCACTCCGGGAGCGGGGGCTTCCGAGGCGGGCGTGCCGGACGCCGGCGCCGGGATCCGCTCGGCGGGCGAGGGGCTGACCGTCGACGCGCTCGGCAAGCGCTGTCCGCTCCCGGTCATCGAACTCGCCAAGGTGATAGGGCGTGTAC
>NZ_WMLF01000126.1 GCF_014156695.1 Streptomyces durbertensis
GCTGGAGTTCGCCCGCGCCCAGCGCCCGGCCGGCCGGCCGCTGCGCCGGGAGACGTTCACCGCGCCCGGCGACCGTGTCCTGGTCATCACCTGGTGGGAGACGCCGGACGACGGCAGCGACCACACCGGCGCCTTCCGCCCGCCCGAGCTTCCCGACCCGCCGCCGGAGTTGCTGTCCCGCCCGGTCCACCGCTGGCGCTTCACCTCCCTCGGCACCGACTGAGCCGGTGTCGCCCGAGGCGGCCGCTGCGGCGGCGCCCGGCCGTCGGGGTCAGCCGTCGGCCGGGTGGCCGAGCAGCATCGTCGGGGCGCCTTCGACGCGGGTGAGGAACACCGTCGCCGAGTTCGGCCCCTTGGGCCGCACCCGGCGGCGCAGTTCCTCGGGTTCGACGGGCGAGCCCCGCTTCTTCACCGTCAGCGTGCCGACCTCGCGTTCCCTCAGCAGCGCCTTGAGCCGTTTCAGGTTGAACGGCAGCGTGTCGGTGATCTCGTACGCCCTGGCGAAGGGGGTGGGCCGCAGCGTGTCGGCGGTGAGGTAGGCGATGGTCGGGTCGACGAGCCGGGCGCCGAGGTCTTCGGCGAGTTCGGCCACGAGGTGCGAGCGGATGACGGCGCCGTCCGGCTCGTAGAGGTAGCGCAGGACGGGCCCGGCCGGGGGGGCGGGGTGCCCGCCGCCGGTGATCGTGTCGCCCGCCGGTAGCAGTGTGGCCCGGACCGCGCCGGGCGCCACGCCCGCACCGAACCACAGCACGGCTTCCTTGACCTCGCCGTTCACCGAGATCCACTCGGCCTCGGCGGTCTTCGGCACGGCCTCGTGCGGCACTCCCGGAGCGATCTTGAGGGCGGCGTGCGGCATGCGTGCGGCCAGTTCGACGGCCCAGGACAGCGGCGGCGAGTACGCCTCGGGGTCGAACACCCGGCCGCGTCCGCCGCGCCTCGCGGGGTCGACGAACACCGCGTCGAACTCCTCGGGGCCGACCGGCACCTCGTCCACCTCGGCGCAGCGGACCTCGATCCGGTCGGCCAGCCCCAGCGCCTCGGCGTTGGCGCGCAGCACGGCGCAGGTCAGCGGGGAGCGGTCGACGGCGAGTACCCGCACGCCGGCGCGCGCCAGCGCGAGCGTGTCGCCGCCGATGCCGCAGCACAGGTCCGCGAGCCGGCGTACGCCGAGGGCGACCACGTGCGCGGCCCGGTGGTCGGCGACGACCCGGCGGGTGGACTGCTCGACGCCGTCGGGGGTGAAGTACATGCGCTCGGCGTCCCGGCCGAACTTGGCGGCGGCGCGCTGCCGGAGGCGGGCCTGGCCGAGCGCGGCGGATACCAGCGCGGCGGGGTGGTCGCGGCGCAGCCGGGTGGCGACGGCGAGTTCGTCGGCCGGGTCGTAGTCCCGAAGCTCCGTCAGCAGCCGCTGCCCGGTGGGGGTGAGGAGCGCCAGGAAGGACGCGACCTCGGGGTCGGGCGCCCCCTGGTCGTGGGAACCGGGCGCGTCGGCGTCGGGGGCGTGCGGGATGTCGTCGGGTACGGCCACACGGGCCATTCTCGCCGCTTTCCGGCGGCGTCGCCGACCGGCCTGCCCACCGATCGCGGTGCGCGGTGGAAGCATCCGACACCATGTCGCTAATCACACAAATCAGAAAAGTGGGCCGAACGGGAGGTATCAGCCCTCGGCCCGGTCGACATGTGCGACGGGCGCTGTGCGTCTCCGTCGCCGCGTTCCTGGCGGTCTCCTGCGGCTACGGCGCGGCCCGCGACGACGGCCCGCCCGGCGCGCTCGACGAGCCGCTGTCCGACGCGACGGGCGGCGGCGCCCCCGCGCGCGCCGCCGAACCGCCGGCTCTCGCCCTCGGCGCCCCCCAGCGCGCCCAGACCGAACGTGCGGCTGCGGCCCTCGCCGCCCACGCCGAACGGCTCCGCCAGGCCGAACGCCGCCGCGTGGCCGCCGTACGCAACTGGCGCGTGGAACGCCTCCCGCTGCGGCCCCCGCCGCCGCCCGCGAAGAAGCCGAAGCTGGCCAGCGACTCCGGCCACCTCAGCGGCGAGGGACTGCCGCCCGTCATCACCCGCGTCCCCACCAAGGACCGGGTCGTCTTCCTGACCATCGACGACGGCTACGAGAAGGACCCCGCGCTGCTGCGGATGCTGCGCGACCTCGACATCCCCTACAGCGCCTTCCTCGCGGACTACGTGGCCAACGACAACTACGACTACTTCCGCGAGATGCACCGCGACGGCGTCGCCATCCACAACCACACCCTGACCCACAAGGAGCTGCCCAAGCTCTCCTACGAGGCCCAGCGCAGGGAGATCTGCGGCCAGCAGGAGGTCCTGCGCGAGGAGATCGGCACCACGCCGCACCTGTTCCGCCCGCCCTACGGCGCCTACAACCGCGACACCCTGCGGGCCGCCGCCACCTGCGGCATCACCGCCGTGCCGCTGTGGGCCGAGGAGGCCTGGGCCAAACGCTTCGACTGGGGGCGCGGCGACCGCGTCTTCCACCCCGGCGACATCATCCTCACCCACTTCCGCGGCAAGGCGGAGTGGGGCGGCACGATGCCGGACATGGTCCGCCGCACCCTCAAGACCGTCACCGACCAGGGCTTCGCCCTCGCCAGACTGGAGGACTACATCTGAGCGACCGGGCCGGTGGTCAGCCCGCCGGCCAGCGGCGGTACAGCGAGGTCAGGTCGATCTCCATCGGGAACGGCACCGGCACCACCGCCTTGTCGCGGTGGATGCCGGTCGCCACGTACGCGCCCGTGGTGTCGTCCAGCTCGTAGGTGTGAACGACGGGCTGGTCCCCTTCCCGTTCGACCCGCCAGAAGTGCCGGATGCCGGCCTCCGCGTACTTGAGCGGCTTGGTCTTGCGGTCCCGCTCCCGCGACTCCTCCGAGACGATCTCGACGGCGAGCACGACCTCCTCGGGGAGGTAGGCCGTCCGGGCCGGGTCCGTCGCGGCGTCCGCGACCAGGACGTCCGGCTCGGGGCGCTGCCGGTCGCCGAGCCGGACCGACATGTCCGTCTCCACGGACAAGCTCGGCGGGGCGGCGAGTTCCACGGCGTTGGCCAGGCGCCTCATCACCTGGCTGTGGAACGAGGTCTGCGGCGACCTCATCACGGGGGCTCCGTCGATCAGCTCGAAACGCGGGGCGGACGGCGGCAGGCGGTCCAGGTCGTCCGCCGTCCAGCCGCCCTCCGGCGGATAGAACCACTCCGGCAGTTCCTCGTCCGAAGGTGTCGAGGCGAGGGGTTCGGCGGTCATGGCGGGCCTCCTTGGGGACGCACCGGGGTGTGTCGCCTCCAGAGTAGTCAGCGGGCGCGACGCGCGGGCCGGGATTGGCACTCGGCTTGACCGAGTGCTAACGGCGGCATAGTGTCGGCGTTGGCACTCTCCCCCGGGGAGTGCCAGAACAAACGCGAACGTACCGGCGTGCCCTGCGCGCCGTGACGTGCGCGTGTGCGACAGGAAGGTCCGGCACCCGCGACGACGGATCTACCGGCTCGCCACACCCCAGCCATCAGACCCCGTGAGATCTCCGAAGGGGGAGGTCGGACGTGACGACCGCCAGCTCCAAGGTTGCCATCAAGCCGCTTGAGGACCGCATTGTGGTCCAGCCGCTCGACGCCGAGCAGACCACGGCCTCGGGCCTGGTCATTCCGGACACCGCCAAGGAGAAGCCCCAGGAGGGCACTGTCCTGGCCGTGGGCCCGGGCCGTATCGAGGACGGCAAGCGTGTCGAGCTCGACGTCAAGGTCGGCGACATCGTGCTGTACAGCAAGTACGGCGGCACCGAGGTGAAGTACAACAACGAGGAGTACCTCGTCCTCTCGGCCCGCGACGTTCTCGCGATCATCGAGAAGTAAGTCACCCAGTTTTGCCGAGCCGCGCCCTGCGCCCCAGTCCTTCGCGACAGCCGGGGCCGGGGCGCGGTTCGTTTTGAGAGGACCTGAGAGGACCCAGCACCATGGCGAAGATTCTGAAGTTCGACGAGGACGCCCGCCGCGCCCTGGAGCGCGGTGTCAACAAGCTCGCCGACACGGTCAAGGTGACGATCGGCCCCAAGGGCCGCAACGTCGTCATCGACAAGAAGTTCGGCGCTCCGACCATCACCAACGACGGCGTCACCATCGCCCGTGAGGTAGAGGTCGAGGACCCGTACGAGAACCTTGGCGCCCAGCTCGTCAAGGAGGTCGCGACCAAGACCAACGACATCGCCGGTGACGGCACCACCACCGCCACGGTGCTGGCCCAGGCGCTGGTCCGCGAGGGCCTGCGCAACGTCGCCGCCGGTGCCTCTCCGGCCGCCCTGAAGAAGGGCATCGACGCGGCCGTGGAGGCCGTCTCGAAGGACCTGCTGGAGACCGCCCGCCCGATCGACTCCAAGGAGGACATCGCCGCCGTCGCCGCGCTGTCCGCCCAGGACAAGCAGGTCGGCGAGCTGATCGCCGAGGCCATGGACAAGGTCGGCAAGGACGGCGTCATCAGCGTCGAGGAGTCCCAGACCTTCGGCCTGGAGCTGGACTTCACCGAGGGCATGGCCTTCGACAAGGGCTACCTGTCGCCGTACATGGTCACCGACCAGGAGCGGATGGAGGCCGTCCTCGAGGACCCGTACATCCTCATCCACCAGGGCAAGATCAGCTCCATCCAGGACCTGCTGCCGCTGCTGGAGAAGATCATGCAGGCCGGTGGCTCCAAGCCGCTGCTGATCATCGCCGAGGACGTCGAGGGCGAGGCGCTGTCCACGCTGGTCGTCAACAAGATCCGCGGCACCTTCAACGCGGTCGCCGTCAAGGCCCCCGGCTTCGGTGACCGCCGCAAGGCGATGCTCGGCGACATGGCCACCCTCACCGGCGGCACCGTCGTCGCCGAGGAGGTCGGCCTCAAGCTCGACCAGGTCGGCCTGGACGTGCTCGGCACCGCCCGCCGCGTGACCGTCACCAAGGACGACACGACCGTCGTCGACGGCGCCGGCTCGGCCGCCGACATCGAGGGCCGCGTCGCCCAGATCAAGGGCGAGATCGACGCCACCGACTCCGACTGGGACCGCGAGAAGCTCCAGGAGCGCCTGGCCAAGCTGGCCGGCGGCGTGTGCGTCATCCGTGTCGGCGCGGCCACCGAGGTCGAGCTGAAGGAGAAGAAGCACCGTCTGGAGGACGCCATCTCCGCGACTCGCGCCGCGGTCGAGGAGGGCATCGTCTCCGGCGGTGGCTCCGCGCTCGTCCACGCCGCGAAGGTGCTGGAGGGCGGCCTGGGCAAGACCGGCGACGAGGCCACCGGTGTCGCCGTCGTGCGCCGCGCCGTCGTCGAGCCGCTGCGCTGGATCGCCGAGAACGCCGGCCTGGAGGGCTACGTCATCACCTCCAAGGTGGCCGAGCTCGACAAGGGCCAGGGCTTCAACGCCGCCACCGGCGAGTACGGCGACCTGGTGAAGGCCGGCGTCATCGACCCGGTCAAGGTCACCCGCTCCGCGCTGGAGAACGCCGCGTCCATCGCCTCCCTGCTGCTCACGACCGAGACCCTGGTCGTCGAGAAGCCGGCCGAGGACGACGACGCCGGTCACGGCCACGGTCACGGCCACTCCCACTGAGGTCCCGCTGAGCCGTACGGTCGGGCTCACGCCTCACACCCGAGGGTCCCGCGCACCGGAGGATTTCCGGAGCCGGGGCCCTTCGGCGTTCTCAGGCGGGCGTCCGCCCTGCTATCCGGCGGAGGGCGGGGGTTCCATCGCCCCGAGGTCCCGGAGCAGACCGGCCAGGTCCCAGTTGAACCAGGACTCGCAGACCTTGCCGTCCCGGAAGCGGTCGATGGTCTGGCCGGCGGTCACGACCTCGCGGCCGGTGGGCGCCAAGCCCAGGAGTTCGCCGGTGTGGCGGCCTCGCGCGGTCCACCGGGTGCACACCAGATCGCCCTCCGCCAGCTGGCTCTCGACGGTGAACGTGGGGTGCATCGCCTCGACGAACGGGCGCAGCTCCGCCATGGCCTGGTCCAGCCCGACCGGGTCGGCGCTGTTGGACGGGTCGTGCTCCTGGTAGTCCTCGGTGCACAGCGAGCGGGCGGCGTCCAGGTCCCCGCGGCTCACGGCCTCGAAGACCTGCCTTGCCACGGCCTTGTTCGCCTCCGTCGCCTCGGCGTCCGGGAGGGCGCCGAGCTGCTGGAGCAGGCCCATCATGTCCCAGTTCCACCAGCTCTCCGCGATTCTGCCGCCGACGCAGCGGAAGGTGACGTGCCCGCTGCCCGAGACCTCCCTGCCGGTGGCCGGGAGGCCCTGGAGGTCACCGGTGTGCCGCCCCTGGTAGCTGAGCACCGCGCTCACCGTGTCGTCCTGGGCGGTGATCCGCTCGATGGTGATCCGCGGCCGGATGGCCGAGATGACCTCCTGGTTCTCCCGCATGGCCTGGGTCAGGTCCAGGTCGTAGGACGAGAGCGAGGGGTCGTGCTCCCGGTAGTCCTCGGTGCAGAACCGGGTGGCGGCGGCGGTGTCCCCGCTGTTGACGACCTCGTCGAAGAAGCGGCGTACGAGCCGCAGGTTGAGCTGCTCGTCCCGCACCACGTCGAGGTCGGTGAACGTGGGCTCCTCCTCGCAGAGCGCCACCATCTCCTGGAAGATCCGGTCCGTCTCCGGCAGGTGGGAGTTCTTCATCGCCTCCTCGTAGGAGGGGAATTCGACGATCTCCACGACATGGGTGGCGTCCGAACGGTCCTTGGCCACGATCGAGTGCGTGGCGGTGCGCCGTCCCTCGGTCAGTTCCACCCAGCGGTCCATCAGGCCGCTCAGTTCGTCCGCGTGGGTCGTCCTGCAGTCGATCACTTGTACGAATGTCATGGTGCCCTCCTGGGTACCCCCTCGTCGGGTGAGGCGCCGGGCGGTGCTCGGCTGAGCCGCCGCAAGGGAGCCGGACGAGGGACAACTCCCCGCATTCCCAGGCTAGGGCGGCATCCGGGTATGCGCGCTTTCGGCCGTTCCGCCCTGCCGCTCGCCGGCGCGGCCCGCCTCACTCCGCGAAACGGATCAGGCCGATCTCCCGCAGGGCGTGCAGCAGGTCCCAGTTCCACCAGGCCTCGACGATCCTGCCCTCGCTGAACCGCAGCGTGCTGTGGCCGGAGGCGCGCAGCTCCTTGCCGGTGGGCGGCATGCCCATGAACTCGCCCTCGTGCCGGGCGGTGGAATCCCAGCGGACCATCACCAGGTCGCCGTCGGCGAGCATGTTCTCGACCCGGACCTGCGGGGAGAAGGCCGCGAACTGCCGCCGCATGCTCTCCTTGCTCTCCGCGAGCGTGATCGGGTCGCGGTCGTTGTTCGCGTCGTGCTCCTGGTAGTCGGGTGAACAGATCTCGTCGAGCACGTCCAGCCGGCGCTCGTTGATGCACTCGTCGTACAGTCGCCGCGCGACCCGCGTGTTGAGCTGCTCGTCGCGGACGACGTCGAGGTCGGTGAAGGTGGGCATCTCGTCGCAGAGCGCCACCATCTCCTGGAAGATCCGGTCGGTCTCCGGGAGGTTCGAGTTCCGCATGGCGTCCGCGTAGGACGGGAACTCGACGATCTCGATGACATGGGTGGAGTCGGAACGGTCCTGGGCCACGACCGTGTGGGTCGCGGTGCGCCTGCCCTGAGTCTGCTCGACCCACTCGTCCAGCAGCCGGTTCATCTCCTCGACCTGGCTGGTCCTGCAGTCGATGAGCTGCACGAATGTCATGACGGCCTCCCTGGGCCCTGACGTGTGGGGACAGCCCCAGGCTATGCCCGTTTGGTCCTGTTCATCCCCTTTCTTGAGTATAGGAGCCCGCTGCCCCGGGAGGGCGGCCTCAGTCGCCGTGCTTCGGGCCGTACTTCCGGCCGGAACGGGAGGAGACCCTGCCCATCAGGCCGCGCGGGATCAGCTTGCTCGCGCCCACGAGCGCCTTGTAGCGCGGGTCGGGCACGGAGAGCGACCGGCCGCGCGCCAGGTCCCGCAGCGCGGCGTCCACCAGCTTGTCGGCGTCCAGCCACATCCAGCCCGGCACGTCGTCCACCGACATCCCGGCCCGCTCGTGGAACTCCGTCCGCACGAAGCCCGGGCACAGCGCCATCAACCGCACCCCGGAGCCGGCCAGGTCCTGCGCCGCGCCCTGGGTGAACTGGACCACCCACGCCTTGCTCGCGCCGTACGTGCCGCGCGGCACGAACGCCGCGACGGACGCGACGTTCACGACCCCGCCGCGGCCGCGGTCGCGCATGCCGCCCACCGCAGCCGTGGTCAGCCGCAGCACCGCCTCGCAGTGCACCTTGAGCATGGTCAGCTCGTCGGCGACCGGCACCTCCAGGTAGCGGCCCTTGTGGCCGAAGCCGGCGTTGTTGACGAGTAGGTCGACCGGGTCCGAGCGGTCCCCCAGCCGCTCCTCGACGGCCGTGATGCCGTCCTCGGTGGCCAGGTCGGCCGGCAGTACCGACGCCTCCACGCCGTGCCGGTCGTGGAGTTCGGTGGCCTGCCGGTCCAGCCGTTCCTTGTCGCGGGCGACGAGCACCAGATTGTGGCCGTCGGTGGCCAGCCGCCTGGCGAAGGCCGCCCCGATGCCCGCCGTCGATCCGGTGATGAGTGCGGTAGTCATGCCACGAACGGTATCGCCGGTACGCCGCCCCGGGGCGCGGATCCGCCACCTCGGGCCCGGACGCCGTGACAACCCCACCGGCCCGTACCGCGTCCCACCGGGAGGGCCGGCGCCGACGGCGGCGTCGGGAGGACAGGGAGGCAGGGGAGGCGACGGTGGACCTGACCAGACACCGGGGCGGCCAGGTGTCGGCGCGTCAACGTGCCGCGAGGGAACGGCAGGGCTGGTACCTGCACACGGCGGTCTTCCTCGTCGCGCAGCTGCTGCTGTGGGCCGTCGACGCGAACTGGGCCTACTGGTGGCTGACCGAGGGCGGGGTGCCCGGCGAGCACACCGGGTGGCTCACGACGGCCGGGCGGATCTGGCTGATCGCGTGGGTGATCGACACGCTCGTCTCGTGGTCGTACACGCTGTGGCCGCGCGGAAGGTAGCCGCAGCCGGGTTCCGGCGGCCGGTTCCCCGGCCGCCGGCCGGACGCGTCAGGCGGTGGTGCCGAGGCGTTTGAGGACGGTCTGGCGGGGGGCGTCGGCGAGGGCTTCGCCCGCGTCCAGGACGCGGGGCAGCAGGGCGGGTTCGGTGGTGATCGCGCGGAACAGCAGGCCGACGGTTATCCGGTGGTCGGGGCGGTGCTCGACGGTGATCGTGTCGCCGGCCCGCACCTCGCCCGGTTCGATCACCCGCAGGTAGGGGCCGGGCGCGCCGGCCTCGGTGAACCTGCGGACCCACCCGTCCTCACCCAGCGCTCCGGCGAAGGTCCGGCACGGCTTGCGCACCGAGCAGACCTCCAACAGGAGTTGCCCGCCGATCCGCCAACGCTCACCGATCAGGGCGTCGTTGACGTCCAGGCCGGTGGTGGTGAGGTTCTCGCCGAAGGCGCCGTTCGGCAGCTCGCGGCCCAACTCCCGCTCCCACGTGTCGAGATCCTCGCGTGCGTAGACGTAGACGGCCTGGTCGTCGCCGCCGTGGTGGCGGGGGTCGCCGATGGTGTCGCCGGCCAGGCCGCTCCCCTCGGCGCCGGGCGCGTTCACCGGCACCGGGCCGTCGTGCGGCCGCTTGGTGATGCCGGTGTGACCGGTGGGGGAGCTGGTGTGCTCCGAGGGCTGGGGGCCGCCGATGTTCACGGAGAGAATGCGCATGGCGGCAGCCTAGGAGCCGCGTGCTCAAAGCAGCCAGTGAATTCTTTCCGGCCTGCCCCAAGATGTGCTTATGGTGGGGAGGTGATCGAGGCCCGTCATCTCCGTGTCCTGCGCGCCGTCTCCCAGAGCGGTTCGTTCTCCGCCGCCGCGCGTGAGCTGGGGTGCACCCAGCCCGCGGTGAGTCAGCAGATGCGCGCGCTGGAGCAGTCGGTCGGCACGCCCGTCCTCGTCCGCACGGGCCGCGAGATGCGGCTGACCGAGGCGGGCGAGGCGCTGGCGCGGCACGCCGCCGGCATCCTGGGCGGGCTGGTCGCGGCCGAGGAGGAGGTGGCCGCGATCGCCGGACTGCGGGCCGGGCGGGTTCGACTCGTCTCGTTCCCCAGCGGCAGCTCGACCCTGGTGCCGGCCGCGGTGGCGGCGCTGCGCGCGGGGCACCCCGGGACGCGGGTGTCGCTCGTGGAGGCCGAACCGCCGCGTTCCGTGGACATGTTGCGGGCGGGCGAGGCGGACGTCGCCCTCGCGTTCCGCTACCCGACGGAGGGCGAACGCGCCGGCGGCGACCCGGCCGGCGGCGAGTGGCGGGACCTGGAGGTCCGACCGCTGCTCACCGACCGGCTGGTCGGCCTGGTGCCGCGCGGGCACCGGCTGGCGGAGACCGGGGCGTCCGGCGAGCCGGGCGGTGAGCCGGGTGTCGAGGTCGGCATCAAGGAGCTGGCCGACGAGCCGTGGATCGCCGGCTGCCCGCGCTGCCGGCGGCATCTCGTCGAGGTGTGCGAGGCGGCCGGCTTCACCCCGCGGATCGACTTCGCCACGGACGACTACCCGGCGGTGGTCGGGCTGGTCGGCGCCGGGCTCGGCGTGGCGGTGCTGCCGGGGCTCGCGCTGGAGTCGGTGCGGCCGAAGGGGGCAAGCATCGTGCGCGTGGTGCCGGAGGTCCGGCGGGAGGTGGTCGCCCTGACACTGCCGGACCTGGTGCGGGTGCCGGCGGTGGCGCTGATGCTGCGGCACCTGGCGGAGGCCGCCGCGGCGCCCCGGCCGCGCCCGACCGCCGGGGCCTGAGGCGGGCGCCGGGGCGGGGCCCGGATCGGACGGCGCCCGACGCCGGGGCCCGACGCGGGAGGCCGCCCGCGTGTGCGGGCGGCCTCCGGGCTTCACGACCGTGCGCCGGGCTCGGCGGGGAGCCCGCAGCCGATACGTTTCTTCGGCGTTCTCGGCGTTCTCGGCGTTCTCGGCGTCTTCTCGGCGTGCTGGTCGCTGTGTCCCGACCGGTCCCCGCTTCTCGCCGGTCCTTCGTCGGTCGGGTGGTCCTCCGCGGTCGCGGAGTCCGTGGGCCTGATGGTCGTGGTCGTGGACGTGGTCGTGGTCCGTTGTTCTGGTCTGTTGACGCCTGCGGCTGGCGTGGGGTGTCGGCGTTGCGCCGTTCGGGTGGCGAGGAGCGGTGGCTCGGCGCCCGCAGGGGTCAGTCGCCGGCGGAGCCGGCGTGGGTGGTGCCGCTGCTGACGAGCCGGCCGCGGGCCCTGCCCATCAGCTCCTCGCGCTCGTCCTCGGTCAGTCCGCCCCAGACGCCGTACGGCTCGCGCACGGTGAGGGCGTGGGCCGCGCACTCGGCGCGGACCGGACAGCGCATGCAGACCTCTTTCGCGGATGCCTCGCGCGCGGTGCGGGCCGCACCCCGCTCCCCTTCTGGGTGGAAGAACAGAGAGCTGTCGACGCCGCGGCAGGCGGCGAGCAGCTGCCAGTCCCACAGGTCGGCGTTCGGGCCCGGTAGGCGGGAGAAATCTGCCATTGCTCGTCCTCTCGGAGCGTTGCTTCGGGCTGCTGTGTGGGCCGAAGGCGGCACTGAGCGGCCGATTCGGCGCAGTTCAGGGCGATCAGGACACTCCGACCGTAACAGTCGCAGTGTGAAGGGATGTAAATATGACTCTTTGCGAATCTAGCCACAGAGGCTACAAAGCGGAAGCAAAAGCCACCAAATAGGGCACAGTGGGGCCGCAGGAGTACCGCAGGAGCACAGACGGCGGGCGGCTCTGAGGCGTGTCCGCGCGCTCACGCCGGGTGCTGAACACGGGCGTGGAACCCCGTAACTCTTTTGGGTGACCGTCGTTGAGAGTGCGGAGGCGGTTGGCGGAATCAGCGCTCGGGCACATGTCCGAGGGGGTCAACCGCACAGGTGAAGACTCGTAACAGCCTGGAGGCTCAAGGTGATGCGCATCAGCAGCGGAGGGCGGCCATGACTTCCGTCCTCGTTTGCGACGACTCCCCGCTTGCCCGAGAGGCGCTGCGCCGCGCGGTCGCGACCGTGCCGGGCGTCGAGCGCGTGACAACCGCGGCCAACGGCGAGGAAGTGCTGCGCCGCTGGGGCGCGGACCGTTCGGACCTGGTCCTGATGGATGTCCGGATGCCAGGGCTCGGCGGGGTGGAGACGGTGCGCCGGCTGCTCTCCGCGGACCCGGGCGCCCGCATCATCATGCTGACCGTGGCGGAGGACCTGGACGGCGTGGCGCTGGCCGTCGCCGCCGGCGCCCGGGGGTACCTGCACAAGGACGCCTCCCGCGCCGAGCTGCGCGCCACCGTCACCCAGGCCCTGGCCGACCCGACCTGGCGGCTCGCCCCGAGGCGGCTGCGGTCCGCCGAGATGGGCGCCGCGCCGACGCTCACCGCGCGGGAGATCCAGGTACTGGAAGGCATGAGCCACGGCCGGTCGAACGCCGAGATCGGGCGTGAGCTGTTCCTCTCCGAGGACACGGTGAAGACGCACGCGCGGCGGCTGTTCAAGAAGCTCGGCGCCTCCGACCGCGCCCACGCGGTCGCGCTCGGCTTCCGCTGGGGCCTGGTCCGCTAGGACTGCCCGGAACGCCCGGGGTGGAGGTCCTCCGCCCGTCCGCCGGCCGGGAGCGCGCCCCGGCCGGACCGGAAGCGGGTCGGTCCGGAAGCGGGTCGGTCCGGGGGCCTGCCGGTCCGGGAGCCTGCCGGACCCCGAAGCCGGTCGGTTCGGGGGCCGGCCGTTACGGCAGTCGGCCGATACGGAGGTCCGGGCGAGCGGCCCCGTGAGCAGGCATGGAA
>NZ_WMLF01000127.1 GCF_014156695.1 Streptomyces durbertensis
CGACGAGGTCCGGCCTGCGTGCGCGACGCGGCCGGGCGCTCAGACCAGGGCGAAGCGGTTCGCGGTGCTCCGCGCCCGCTCGCGCACCTCGGCGGACGCCGCCGCGCGGGACTCGTCACGGCGGCGCACGTCCTCCGGCGAGGCCCCGTACTCGGGTGCCGCGAGCGTCGAGCGGGCGGCCACGACGGCGAGGTCGTAGCCGAGCACGGTCTCGAACACCGTCCGCAGGTAGGGCTCCAGATGGTTCATCCGGCCCTCCTCGGTGTCCGGCCGGTACTCGCCGCCGTAGGCGAGAACGATGGTCGCCGGCCGGCCGGCCAGCGGGTTGGCGGCCGGGTCGGTGGGCAGCGTGCGGCCCATGACCAGCGTCTGGTCCAGCCACGCCTTCAGGCCGGAGGGCAGCGACCAGTTGTACATGGGGGCGCTGACCAGCAGGGCGTCCGCGCCGAGCAGTTCGTCGACGAGCTGGTCGTGCAGCGCGGCGGCGGCCCGCTGCCGGTCGTCCGCCGGGGCGCTCAGGAGGGTGGCGACGCCGTCCGCGTCGAGGTGCGGGACGGGGTCGGCGACCAGGTCCCGGTGCGTGACGCCGGAGGTCGGGTGCTGCTCGTCCCACACGGCCCGGAACTCGGCGGCCAGTTGGCGGGACACCGAGTGCGGCGTCGGGGAGGAGTCGATGTGCAGAAGCGTTGCCATGGGGGTCTCCGGCTGGATGACGGGTCGCTGGGGGCGGATCGGCGGTCGGGGGCGGAAGCGGGTCCGGGGAGGCGGGGTCAGCGCCGGACGCCGACAAAAAGGCCGCGGCCGCACTGGACGCCGGGCACGTAGTCGACGGTCAACCCGGCGTCGCGGAAAGCCGCTTCGTAGCTCTCGCGGGTGAAGAGCATCGCCCGGTGGGTCTCGGAGAAGGAGCTGATGCCCTTCTCCGGGTCGGCGGTGAGGTAGCGGACCTCCATCCGGGAGGCGTCGCCGTCGCGGACGGTGTGCGAGACACGGGCGACGGTGACCCCGTCGACCCGCACCACGTCGCCCGATACGTGCTTGTCCAGGAAGGTCTCCGGGAACCACCACGGCTCGACCGCGACCACGCCGCCCGGCGCGGTGTGACGGGCGAACGTCCGGATGGCGGCCCGGAGTTCGTCCTCCGAGCCGACGTAGCCGATCGAGGCGAACAGGCAGGTCACCGCGTCGAAGACCCGACCGAGGTCGAAGTCCCGCATGTCGCCCTGGTGCAGCGGCACCCCGGGCAGGGCCTCCCTGGCGAGCTCCAGCATGGGCTCGGACAGCTCAAGGCCCTGCACCTCGTCGAACACCTCGGTGAACGGCCCCGCGTGGCCGCCGGTGCCGCAGGCGACGTCCAGGACGGAACGCGCGGCCGGCATCCGGGCGTGGATCTCCCTGACGACGTCCTTCGCCTCGGCGACGTAGTCCTTCCCCCGCTCGCGGTGCTGGGCTTCGTAGATCCGTGCGGACTGTGCTCCGTACATGGTCTCTGCCTCCCTGCTCGGACGTGCTCGCAGCGTTCTGTGGCCGCACGGACGGTCGTGTTCTGGCGGTGAGTGTGGCCGACCGCCCTAGGGAACCGGTGGAGTGCCGCGGCCCGGCGGACGAGCCGTTCCCTAGGGCCTCACGAGGTTGCTGCGGAACGCTCGTGGGGCCGGGACGTGTGACTCGGCCGGCAGCGACGGGGAGGACATCCATGAGTGAGCCGAACGACCTGGCGGCGTTCCACACGCAGCGCCCCGCCTGGACGCCCAGCGAGTTCGACCCGGCGGTCGAGCAGGCGACGATCGAGGTCCCCCTGGACTACTCGGATCCGGCGGGCGAACGGATCTCGGTGGCGGTGAGCCGCCGCCGGGCCGACGACCCGGAGCGGCGGCTCGGCGTGCTCGTCGCGCTCTGCGGCGGGCCGGGCGGCAACGAGGGGCTCGGCCTGGAGGTGTCCGCCAGGTTCGCGAAGACCCCCCTGCCCCGGTACTACGACATCATCGGCTTCGACCCGCGCGGCTACGGCGAGTCCACCCCGCTGTACGCGGAGACGGCGCCCCGCCGGGCCGCGTTCGACACCCGACCCACCGACGACCAGCTCCCGCTCATCGCGGAGGACATGCGCGCGGCGGAGGAGGGCTGCGCCCGCGCCGGCGGCGAACTGCGCCGCCACGTCAACACCCGCAACATCGCCCGGGACCTGGACATCGTCCGGGCGGTGCTCGGCGAGGAGCGCGTCAACTACGTCGGCTACGCCTACGGCACCTACCTGGGCGCGGTCTACGGCACGCTCTTCCCCGACCGGCTCCACCGCAGTGTGCTGGACAGCTGCGTGCATCCGGACTGGTTGTGGCACCGGCAGTTCCGGATGCAGGCCGACGCGATCAGGAACAACGTCGACGCCTGGGCCGCGTGGACAGGGGAACGCGACCGGCGCTTCGGCCTCGGGCGCGGCCGGGAACGGGTGATGGAGGCGGTCGAGGAGGTCGCTGCGAAGCTGGCGGCGCAGCCGCTGAACGGCCTCAACCGCACGCTCTACGACGTCGCGGTCGGCAACGGGGCGACGCTGCGCCCCGAGTGGACGTCGCTCGCCGACCTGGTCGCCGGCCTCCGGGACGGCTCCGAGGAGCGGACCGCGCACGCCGTGCGGACCGCGATGGAACTGGCGAACCTCGGCGTGCGGGCCGGCACCAGCACCGCGCGCACCGCCCGGGCGAAGGCCGCCGCCGCGGCGGAGCGCGCCGCCGCCGAACTCGCCCAGCAGGGCGTGGTGTCGCTGCGCCCGGCGGTTCTGGAGGCCATCACCAGCGAGGCGGACTGGCCGACGGACCTGGAGGAGTACTACGCGGACATGCGGCGGGTCCGCGAGGAGTGCCCGTACGGCTACGCCGTCATGCGGGCGATGCCCTGGGTGAGCACGTTCCGGAGCTTCGAGCCGCCCGAGCCCACGGTGGAGGTCGCGAACCGGGGCTATCCCGCCGGTCTGGTGATCCAGGCGGAGAACGACCCCCTGAACCACTCGGCCGGCGCCGTCGCGATGGCCGAACGCCTCGGCCACCACCTGGTGGTCGTCGCCGACGAGGGCAGCCACGAGCTGTACCCGGAGGCCGGCAACGAGCGGGTCAACGCCCTGGTGACGCGCTACCTCCTCGAAGGTGAGCTGCCCGCCCGCCGGGTCGTGTGCCCCGGCAACCCGAGGCCCGCGGTCGCACCCGATCCGGCCGGCCCCCGGCCGTGAGACCCACCACCGACTCCACCAGCGACTCCACCAGCGACTCCACCAGCGAGAGGAACAGGCACGTGACGCAGACAGAGACCACGACAACCGAGCCGGCGGCGGACTCGGGGCTGCCCGCCTTTCCCTGGCGCCGCGCATGCCCCTACGCCCCACCGGAGCAGTACGACCGGCTGGTGTCGGAGCGGCGACCGGTCGTCCGGGTGGAGCTTGCGGTGGGCGGCTGGGCGTGGCTGGTGACCGGCTACGAGGAGGTGCGGCAGGTACTCAGCGACCAGCGGTTCAGCATCGACCGCGCGCACCCCGGCTTCCCGTACATCATCCCCACCCCCAAGGAGTTCCGCACCAACGCCTCGCTGCTCGGCATGGACGGCGAGCGGCACTCCTCCTACCGCCGCCTGGTCGCCGCCGAGTTCACCACCCGGCGCATCCGGGCGATGCGGGAGGAGGTGCAGCGGGTCGTCGACGGGTGCATCGACCGCATGCTGGCCGAGGGCTCGCCCGCCGACCTGGTGCCGGCGCTCTCCCTGCCGGTCCCCACCGCGGTGATCACCGAACTGCTGGGCGTGCCCAGCGAGGAGCACGAGTTCTTCCACGCGCAGACCAGGCTGATGCTCAACGGCGGTTCGAGCGCCGAGGACCGGATGCGCGGCCTGCGCAACCTGGAGGAGTTCCTGGGCCGGCAGATCGACCGCAAGGAGAAGGAGCCGGGTGAGGACCTGCTCAGCCGCGTGGTGGTCAGGGCGCGGCAGGCGGGGCTCACCGACCGCGGTGAACTGGTCAGCCTCGCCCGGCTGCTGATGGTCGCCGGCCACGAGACGAGCGCCAACATGATCTCGCTCGGCACCCTCACGCTGCTGCGCCACCCGGACCAGCTGGAGATGCTGAAGCAGGACCCGTCGCTCGTCCCCGGCGCCGTCGAGGAACTGCTCCGCGTCCTGAGCCTCGCCGACCTCTCCTCGAACCGGGTCGCGGCGACCGACGTGGAGATCGGCGGCGTCCTCATACGCGAGGGCGAGGGCGTCATCGCCGCGGGACTGAGCGCCAACCACGACCCGCGGGCGTTCCCCGACCCGACGAAGCTGGACATCCGGCGCGCCGGGCCCCGGAACGTGGCGTTCGGCTACGGCCCGCACCTCTGCGTCGGCGCCGACCTCACTCGGCTGGAGCTGGAGGTCGTCTTCGGTACCCTCTTCCGGCGGATCCCCGACCTCCGGCTGGTCAAACCGATGGAGGAACTCGCCTACAAGGACCGGACGATCATCTACGGCGTGCACGAGATGCCGGTCGCGTGGTGACGCGCCGCTGACCGCGCCACACCGGTGGGGGCCGACCCGAGAAGGGGCCGGCCCCCACGCGCGTCCGGCCCCTCGTGTCCGCCCCCGCCGGGTCCAGACGCCCCCGAGCTGGGCTCCACCGGCAAGGCGCACTTTCTGGCCACCGGTCCGATACCCGACAACCGAAGGAGGCGCTATGACGGCGCCGAACATACCGCCCGTGGCCGAGCGCGCCACCTCCCGGCTCCCGTCCCTCACCGGCATGCGGTTCGTCGCCGCGCTCCTGGTGGTCCTCAGCCACGTCGGCATGGTGATCCTGCCCCGGACCGGTGACTCCTGGCTGACCGGTCTGGAGAGTGTCGTCTACACGGCGGGCCCCACCGGTGTGGTCTTCTTCTTCGTGCTGAGCGGCTTCGTGCTGACCTGGGTGGCCCGACCCGGGGACACCCGGCCGCGGTTCTGGCGCCGCCGGCTGCTGAAGATCTACCCCAACCACCTCGTCACCATGGGCGTCGTGGTCGTGCTGATGCTGCTCGCGGGCAACGCGGTCACCTTCAACAACACCGTGCCGACCGTCTTCCTCGTCCAGAGCTGGATCCCGCACCAGGAGGTGCTGCTCAACTACACCTCCAACGTGCCGACCTGGTCGCTCGCGTGCGAGCTGCTCTTCTACGCGGCGTTCCCCTTCCTGCTGCCGCTGCTGCGTCGCATCCCGGTGGACCGGCTGTGGCACTGGGCGTGCGGCACGGGACTGGCGATCGGCGCGATGCCCTTCGTGGCGCTACTGCTCCCGGCCCAGCCGCAGATGCCGCACTCGCCGCTGGCCTGGTGGCGTGAGTGGTTTGTCTACTACTTCCCGCTGACCCGGCTGCTGGAGTTCGTCCTGGGCATGCTGGTGGCCCTGGTGGTGCTCAACCGGCGCTGGATCCGGCTGCCGCTGCCGGCCGCCGTCGTGCTGGCGCTGGGCAGCTACCTGGCCGGCTCCTACCTGCTGCCCGAGGTGTACAGCCAGGCCGCGCTGACCGCGTTCTTCCTCGCACTGGTCATCGCCGCCACCGCCACGGCGGACGTCGAACGCCGGCGCACCGGGTTCGGCGGCCGGACGTTCGTCTTCCTGGGGGAGATCTCGTACGCCCTGTACATCGTGCACTGGCTGGTGGTCTCCTACGGCCCCCTCGGCCTGGCGAAGCCGGACAGCTGGATGGTGGAGTCGACGGTCGCCGAGGCCCTGTGGCAGGGCTTCTGGACGGTGGTGATCAGCCTGGTGGCGGCATGGCTGCTGTACCGCCTCGTCGAGCTGCCCGCGATGCGCCGCTGGAGCCGGCCCTCGTCCGCTCCCCGGGCACCGGGCGGGCCGAAGCCGGCCCGCCCGGCGGCCGAGGACACCCGGCCGAAGGCCGTCACACGGGTCTAGTCGGAGGAGAAGACGACCTCCCGGTCGCGGGCCGGGGCCGCGAGGAAGCCGAGCGCTTCCCCGGCCTCGGCCCTGACCTCTTCCTCCTCGGCGGGGGAGAGGCGCCGGAACGGCCGCACGGTCATCGTGGCCCGCCCCGACTTCGCCGTCAGGCGCCACGTCGCCGCGACCGTCCCGTCGACGAGCACGGCACAGGGATGCTCCATCGTGCGCCCGAAGCCCTGGTCGGCGAAGTCGACGGTGAGCACGCGGCTCCGGTCGGCGTGGGAGAGCAGCAGGTTGTCGTAGTCGTAGAGGAAGCGGACCGGGGCGGGCGTGTCCGCGGCGGGACGCGGCGCGTCGGGCAGGTCGAAGAGCTCCTGCCCGGCCTCGCCACGGAACACGGTGAGCCGGGAGCGCAGTCCGTCGAACACCTCCGCCAGCCGGGTCAGCCCGGACCAGGTCTGCGCGTCCTTGACGGTGGCGGGGCCGAACGCCGCGAGGTAGCGCAGCACCAGCCGCTCCCGGCTCGCCGCCTGGTCGACCTGGCGGCCGGTCCACGACTCCAGCGAGGTGTGCACCACCTGCCCGCTCTTCCCCCACATCCCCCGGGGCGGGAGCTGCACCAGCGGCACGGACGAACGGACGGCCTGGGCAAGCGCGTTGCCGTCCCGTCCGGGCCAGCGCTCGGCGAGCTTCCGGCCGAGCGCCGCGAAGCTCGCCGGCTCCTCCTCGAGCAGCTTCCTGCCCAGCGCCGCCAGTTCCTCCCGGTCGACGTCGACGAGCTTGCGCCCGAAGGAGCCCTTCACGCCGCGTTCCATCACCGGCTCGTGCAGCGGGCGCAGCCAGAGGGCGTCGGCGACGGTCACCAGGTGGATCGTCGAGCGCATCAGCGAGATCCGCACCAGCGCGCGGTCCCGCAGCAGGCCGGCGGTGGCGTGCGGGTCGTAGTCGGCGAGCCGGCTCCACAGCCCGAGATACCAGGTGTGCGGGGTCTGCGCCTGCAGCCCCACCAGCTGTTCGACCGCCTCGGGAACGGTCAGTTCGCTTCTTTCCAGTAGCAACTGACGGGCGAGCAGTGCGCGGTTCAGGGCCCGGTCTGTGATCAGGGGGGTCGACATGCGGCACAGTGTGCCGCACGGCCGGGACACGCACCAGGCGGTTCAAGTGTCATGCGAGACGGGCTCTAGTCGCCGCCGGTAGGTTGCTGCGGTAAGCCATCCCCCTATTCGCGTGAGGGAAACATGACCATCCTCGTCACCGGAGCGACCGGTACGGTCGGTCGGCTCCTTGTGGACGAACTCCTCTCGTCCGGCCAGAAGGTCCGTGCGCTGACCCGCGACCCGTCCCGGGCCAGAATGCCGGAAGGTGTGGAGGTCGTGGCGGGCGACCTCACCGAGGGCGCCGCGGGGCTCGGCGCCGCGCTCGACGGCGTGAGCCGGCTGCACCTGCTCACCACCGCCGGAGACGGTTACGAACCGCTGGCGAAGCCGGAGGAGATCGTGAGCGCCGCCGTTGCCGCCGGGGTGCGCCGCATCACCGTCCTGGGCAGCCCCGTGGGCCAGCCGGTCGAGGCGGCGGTCCAGGCCGCGGGTGTGGAGTGGACGATCGTCCAGCCCGTGGAGTTCATGGCCAACGCGCTCGGCTGGGTGGAGGCCGTGAAGAGCGAGGGCGTCGTACGGGAGCCGTTCGGCAGCACCCGCAGCGCCCTGGTGCACGAGGCCGACATCGCCGCCGTGCTCGCCACCGCGCTGGTGGAGGACGGCCACTCGGGCAAGGTGTACCCGGTGACCGGACCCGAGGCGCTGACGATCCCGGAGAAGGTCGCCACCATCGCCGAGGCGACCGGCCTCGACATCCGCTACGTCGAGCTGTCCGAGGCCGAGGCGCGCGCCAACTGGGAGGCGGCCGGCTACTACAGCCCGGAGGACATCGAGTTCTTCGTCGAGATGGGCGCCAACCCGCCGGAGGTCGGCTACACGGTGGTGCCGACCGTCCAGGAGGTGACCGGCCGGCCCGCACGCACCTTCGCCCAGTGGGCGAAGGAGAACGCGGACGCCTTCCGCTGATCCGTCGCCGGAGCCGTGCGGCACCCCGCCACCCGGCGGCGTGCCGCACACCGGTGACCGCGACGCCATCCGGCGGCCGCACCGCCTCCACCCGGATTCGAGCGGCGGCCGAGCGGCCGGTCCTACCGTGCGGACATGGGCGACAGGACCGACATCAGGATCGAAGGCGCGCGTGAGCACAACCTCAAGGGCGTGTCCCTCACGATCCCCAGCAACCAGATCACCGTCTTCACCGGAGTCTCCGGCTCGGGCAAGTCGTCCCTCGTCTTCGACACGGTGGCGGTGGAGGCGCAACGCCAACTCGCCAGCACCTTCCCCTGGTTCATCCGCAACCAGCTGCCCAAGTACGAGCGGCCCAGGGTCGACTCGATCGAGAACCTCACCTCACCCGTGATCGTCGACCAGAAGCCGGTCGGCGGCGGCGCCCGCTCGACGGTGGGCACGATGACCGACATCTACTCGGTCATCCGGCTGGTCTTCGCCAGGTTCGCCTCCCCAACCACCGGCCTGGTCTCCACCTTCTCCTTCAACGACCCCGAGGGCATGTGCCCCGAGTGCGACGGCCTCGGCCGCACCCTGCGGGTGGCGACCGACCGCCTCACCGACCCCTCCAAGTCCCTCGACGAGGGCGCCATCCTGCTCCCGCAGCACGGCGTCGGCAGCATGGACTGGCAGCTGTACGCGCGGTCCGGGCGACTCGACCCCGCGAAGCGGCTTGCGGACTACACCCCGCAGGAGTGGCACACCCTGCTGCACGGCAGCGGCGGGAAGGTCACCATCAGCTCCCACAGCAGCTCGATGCAGGTCAACTACGAGGGACTGGCCGACCGGTTCGCGCGGATCAACCTCAAGCGCGACCTCGGGCAGCTCAGCGACCGCGCCCGCACCGCCATCGAACGCTTCATCACCGACGGCACCTGCCACGCCTGCGACGGCGCCCGGCTCGCCCCCACCGCGCTCGCCGCACGCCTGGGCGGCCGGAACATCAGCGACTGGTGCCGGATGGAGGTGGGCGACCTCGTCGGCGTGCTGGAGGAACTCGATGACCCGGCGGCCGCGGCGATCGTCGCCCAGGCGAGCGCCTCCCTGCGGCGGATCGTCGACCTCGGACTCGGCTACCTCAGCCTGGACCGGCCGACCGCGTCGCTGTCCGGCGGTGAGGGGCAGCGGCTGAAGATGGTGCGCCACCTGGGCAGCAACCTCATCGGCATGACCTACGTCTTCGACGAGCCGAGCATCGGACTGCACCCCCGCGACGTCGGCCGCCTCAACGACCTGCTGGTGGCCCTGCGGGACAAGGGCAACACGGTGATCGTCGTCGAGCACGACCCCGACGTGATCGCCGTCGCCGACCATGTGGTGGACGTCGGCCCGGCCGCCGGCGTGCACGGCGGTGAGATCGTCTTCACCGGCAGCGTCGCCGACCTGCGCGCCGCCGACACGGCCACCGGCCGCGGACTGCGCCGGGTCACCGAGATGAAGCGGGAGTTCCGCACGCCGACCGGCTGGCTCCGCGTCGAGGGCGCCGAGCTGCACAACCTGAAGAAGGTGGCGGTCGACTTCCCCACCGGCGTGCTGACGGCCGTCACGGGTGTCGCGGGCGCCGGCAAGAGCAGCCTGGTCAACGGCGAGTTCCTGGCCCGCCACCCGGACGCGGTGTACGTGGACCAGTCCCCGATCAGCGCCTCGTCCCGCTCCACCCCGGCCACCTACCTGGGCCTGATGGACCCGGTGCGCAAGCTCTTCGCCAAGGCCAACGGCGTCTCCGCGGGCCTGTTCAGCTTCAACTCCGCGGGCGCGTGCGACGAGTGTCAGGGCCGCGGACTGATCATCACCGAGCTGGCGTTCATGGAACCGGTGACCCGGCACTGCGAGGCCTGCCGCGGCCGCCGCTTCAAGGACGAGGTGCTGGCCCACACCCTGCACGGCCGGACGATCGCGGACGTGCTGGAGATGTCGGCCGCGGACGCGGTGGAGTTCTTCGAGCAGCCGGCGCTGCGCCGCAAACTGGTCGCGCTGACCGAGGTCGGCCTGGAGTACCTGAGCCTCGGCCAGTCGCTCAGCACGCTCTCCGGCGGCGAGCGCCAGCGGCTCAAGCTCGCGCTGCAACTGCACCGCACCGGCACCGTGTACGTGCTCGACGAACCCACCACCGGGCTGCACATGGCGGACGTCGACACCCTCGTCGGCCTGCTCAACGGCCTGGTGGAGAAGGGGAACACGGTGATGGTGGTCGAGCACAACCTGGAGGTGATCCAGCAGGCGGACTGGATCGTGGACCTCGGCCCGGAGGGCGGCAGGGACGGCGGCGAGGTCGTCTTCACCGGGACGCCGGCCGAACTGCTCAGGTCGGAGACCTCGCACACCGGGCGGTACCTCCGGGAGCGGCACGGCCTGCCCGGCTGACACCCCCGGCCGGGTTCGACGGCTCTCGGCCCGGCGCAACGCGGAGGCGGTGGTCGCACCCTGGTGCGACCACCGCCTCCCGCATGTGCTCGGGCCGTCCGTGCTCAGGCCGTCACCGGGGCGCTCGCCGCGGGCACCGCGGCCTCCCGCCCGGGGCCCGTCCAGTGCCAGAGGTCGGCGAGTGCCGCGTCGTCGAGCTCGTGGCCCTCCTCCCACAGCCGCGCGGCCGCGGCGAGCAGCGCGCCGCGCTCGGCCTCGGGATCGCCGGCACGGGCGGGCGACAGGGCCAGCGCGGCGCTCGCGCCGATCCGCACGGCGCGGTGCCGGCGGGCGAACGCGGTGAGGGTCTGCCGGGGCCCGGCCTCGACGAGTAGCACGTCGTCCGCGGCCAGCAGCTCCTCCAACGCGTCCCTGAAGTAGACGGTGTCGGTGATCTGACGCGCCCAGAATCGGGCGCTGTGCGCGTCCTCGGCGGTCATCAGGTGACCGGTGTAGCCGGAGTACAGGGGGAGGGCGGGCTCCCGGAAGGACAGGCCCAGGTAGTCCCGTTCCACCTCGTCCGAGGCGGGCGCCATGGCCGGGGAGTGGAACGGGCTGGTGGCGGGGACGGTGACCACGGTGAAACCGTCCGCCCGCAGCCGCTCGCCCGTCCGCTGGAGCTCGTCGGCCGAACCGGCCAGCATCACCTGCTGGTTGGCGTTCACGGCGGCGATCCCCACGTCGCCGCGCAGATACGGGCGCAGCCGCCCCTCCTCGGCGGCGACGGCCAGCATGCCGCCGGCGGGAATCCGGACGGCGGCCCGCACCCGCGCGCGGACCATGGACACGGCGTCGGCGAGCGGCACCACCCCGCTCAGCGTGGCCGCGACCAGCTCACCCGCGCTGTGCCCCAGCAGCGCCACCGGGCGGACGCCCCAGCTCAGCACCACCTTGGCCAGCGCGTAGTCCATCGCGAACAGCAGCGGCTGGGCGCGTCGCACGTCGTCCACGGGGATCGCCGGCTCCCCGTCGGAGAGCCAGTCGGCGCGGATCCGGTCGCCCTCCTCCCCCCAGTGGGCGAGCACGGCGTCGACAGCCGAGGAGAACACGGGGTGGCGGCCGTAGAGGCCGCGGCCCATGCCGGTGTGCTGCGAGCCCTGGCCGGGCAGGAGCAGCGCCACCGGCCGCGGCCGGCCCCCGCGTACCGTCCTGGCCTTCCGCAGCGAACGGGGGAGCGTCTCCGCGGAGCCGACGGCCGCCGCGCGGACCGCGCCGGACGGACGTCCGCACGGCCACACCGACGGCAGCGAGGCGAACGCCCCGGGACCCGCCGAGTCCAGCAGCGCGGCCAACTCGCCGCGTACCCGCTCCTCTTCCTCCGGGGAGTCACCGGACCACAGCAGCAACCGGTCCGTGTGCGGCTCCGGGTCCCGCCGCCCGTAGCGCAGCGGGCGGAGCGCCACCGGTGCGAACGGGTCGGACCCGTCCGGGTGGTCGACGCCCAGGAGGCCGAGGACGTTCTCCGCGTCGGCGACGGCCTCCGCCGCACGACGGACCGCGTACACGGTGATCGCGCCCTCGGCGGGCTCGCCGAAGGCGGCGACCATGGCGAAGTCCGCCGTGCCGTCGTGCAGTTCCTGGTGCGCGAGTCGCAGGGCGCGGCCGGGGGAGGCCGCGGTGCGCACCGCGAACCCCTCGTGTTCCGGCAGCAGCGCCGGGTCGGGGGCGGTCGCGCCGACGTAGACGACGGTGCGCGGCGGAAGGTCGGCGGGGGAGCGTCCGAAGGCACGCAGCACCGCGGAGACCGCGGCGGTCGTCGCCCGAACGGGAGACGACGCGGACGGCACGCCGCCCGGGCTGACGACCAGCCTGCGGGTCACCGCGCTCTGGGTGGTGAGCGACATGGCTTCTCCTCTGTGGACGGGAGCAAACGAGGTGTGGGAGAGCTGACGAGCTACACGGGCGAACGGGGAGCGGACGGGGAAACGCAGTGGCCGTCCCCGCCCGGGGGATGGGCGGGGACGGCCGTCAGCGGGGCCTGCGGTCAGGCCGTGGCGGGCGCCCGGCGGGGCGGGCCGCCGGCGCGGGTCAGGCCGCGCCGCCCGGCGCGGCGGCGGTGCGCTGCGCCTCGTTGATCAGGGTGAGCAGCGCGCCGGGGGTCTCCGCGTCCACGACGGCGTCGTCCGGGATGGTGATGCCGTACTCGCGCTGGATCTCCCCGATCACCTGCAGCAGGGCCAGCGAGTCGTAGCCGAGCTCGATGAACGGGGTGTCGATGACGTCCCCGTCGAGGTCGACACCCTCCTCCTCGCCCGCGCTCTCCCGCAGCATGCGGGTCAGGTCTGCCAGGGTGACGGTTCCGGTGGCGGTGGTCATGGGGTGCCGTCCTCTCGTTGGATGTCCGGGTTGTGTGGGGGCTGGTGGGGG
>NZ_WMLF01000128.1 GCF_014156695.1 Streptomyces durbertensis
TCCTCAAGTAGTCCGGCCCGCACCACAGTGATAGTCAGCCAGAGCACACCAGGCGGCGCGCACTTCGCCTTCACCGACAGGTGGGGCGGGGTGAGCGCCGCTCCCTATGGGACCCTCAACCTCGGCGGGGCCGTCGGCGACGAGCCGGCCGCCGTCGCCGGAAACCGCGACCGGGCCGCCGCCGCACTCGGCCTCGACCCGGCCCGGGTGGTGTGGATGAACCAGGTGCACGGCCGGGACGTCGCCGTCGTCGACCGCCCCTGGCCCCAGAGGGAGACCCCGGCGGTCGACGGCGTGGTGCACGCCGGCGCCGGGCTCGCGCTCGCGGTGCTGACCGCCGACTGCACGCCCGTACTGCTCGCCGACCCGGTCGCCGCCGTGATCGGGGCGGCCCACGCCGGCCGTCCCGGCCTGGTGGCCGGGGTCGTCCCGGCCACCGTCGAGGCCATGGTCGGGCTCGGCGCGCGGCCCGACCGTATCGAGGCCGCGCTCGGCCCCTCGGTCTGCGGCGCCTGCTACGAGGTGCCGGAGCGGATGCGCGCCGAGGTCGCCGCCGTCGTGCCGGAGGCGTACGCCACCACGAGCTGGGGTACGCCGGCGGTCGACGTGGCGGCCGGGGTGCGCGCGCAGCTCGACACGCTCGGGGTGCGCACCGTGACCGCCCCGCCGGCGTGCACGCTGGAGTCGAAGGACCACTTCTCCTACCGCCGGGAGCGTGTCACCGGCCGGCTGGGCAGTTACGTGTGGCTGGAGTCGAACCGATGACCGAACCGCTGGAGCCCGTCACCGAGAAGGACCGCCGGGACGAACTCGCCGCCAACCTCGAAGCCGTGGAGCGCCGCATCGGCGACGCCTGCGCGGCGGCGGGCCGCGACCGGTCCGAGGTGACCCTCGTCGTCGTCACCAAGACCTACCCCGCGAGCGACGTGCGGCTGCTCGCCGGACTTGGCGTTCGCAACGTCGCGGAGAACCGCGACCAGGAGGCGGCGGCCAAGGCCGCCGAGTGCTCCGACCTCCCACTCACCTGGCACTTCGTCGGCCAGCTCCAGACCAACAAGGTGCGCTCGGTCACCGACTACGCGGACGTCGTGCACTCGGTGGACCGGGGCCGGTTGGTGACCGCGCTCTCCAGCGCCGCCCAGCGGCAGGGCCGGGAGCTGGACTGCCTGCTGCAGGTGGCCCTCGACAAGGAGGCGGGCGGCGGGGAGGCGCCTGCGGGCGCCGGGCGCGGCGGCGTCGCGCCGGACGCGGTGCTCGAACTCGCCGAGCAGGTCAGGGCCGCGCCGAGGCTGCGACTGGCCGGTCTGATGACCGTCGCGCCGCTCGCCGGGCCGTTCGCCGGCCGGCCCGGGGCGGCGTTCGAGCGGCTGATGGAAATCTCCCGGAGCCTGCGTACTCTTGAGCCGACTGCGAACATGGTGTCCGCGGGCATGAGTTCGGATCTGGAGGAGGCCGTGGCGGCCGGTGCGACACATGTACGTGTCGGCAGTGCGGTGCTCGGAGTCCGACCCCGGCTCCGGTAACGTCGCCAAGCAAGTCGGACCACCGTAGAAAATATGGTCATTTCCGACTGTAACGGGCAGGTCACGTGGATCCTGGTCGCCGATGACGGAGCCGATCCACCACAGAGCGGAGGAAGCGGAGCATGGCCGGCGCGATGCGCAAGATGGCGGTCTACCTCGGCCTCGTGGAGGACGATGGGTATGACGGCCGGGGGTACGACCCCGACGACGAGTTCGAGCCCGAGCCCGACCCGGACCGGGACCGCCGACGGCAGAACCACCAGCAGGTGCACGATCCGGAGCCCGAGGAGTCGGTCCGGGTGGTCCACCCGCCGGCCCAGCGCGAACGTGATCAATCTCCCGCTCTGGTGCCCGACGCGGGCCGGGTCAGCAGGATCGCGCCCGTGTCGTCCATCACACCTGAACGTCCCAACCTGGAGAAGAACGCACCCGTGATCATGCCCAAGGTCGTCTCCGAGCGGGAGCCCTACCGCATCACCACACTCCACCCCAGGACGTACAACGAGGCCCGTACCATCGGGGAACACTTCCGCGAGGGCACGCCGGTGATCATGAACCTGACCGAGATGGACGACACCGACGCCAAGCGTCTTGTCGACTTCGCGGCCGGTCTGGTGTTCGGTCTGCACGGCAGCATCGAGCGCGTGACCCAGAAGGTCTTCCTGCTGTCTCCTGCTAACGTCGATGTCACGGCGGAGGACAAGGCCCGCATCGCAGAGGGCGGGTTCTTCAACCAGAGCTGATACAACACCAGACAAGCCCCGGTCAGCGGGCCGGGCACACCAGCCAAGGGGAGAGGGAAGCACACGATGGGGACAGTGCAGCAAGTGGTTCTCGTCGCGCTGCAATGCTTTCTTGTGGTCCTGATCTTCCGGCTGGTGATGGACTACGTGTTCATGTTCGCCCGCTCATGGCAGCCCGGCAAGGCGATGGTGGTCGTTCTCGAGGCCGCCTACACTGTCACCGACCCGCCACTCAAGCTCCTGCGGCGGTTCATCCCGCCGCTGCGCTTCGGGGGTGTGGCGCTCGACCTGTCCTTCTTCGTACTGATGATCATCGTTTACATCCTGATCAGCATCGTGGCCAGTCTGTGAACGAGTACGGTCTTGCCGATATGCCGATGACCTACGTTGAGGTGAAGAGATGCCGCTGACCCCCGAGGACGTGCGGAACAAACAGTTCACGACCGTCCGTCTGCGAGAAGGCTACGACGAGGACGAGGTCGACGCCTTCCTGGACGAGGTCGAAGCCGAACTGACCCGCCTGCTCCGCGAGAACGAGGACCTGCGCGCCAAGCTGGCCGCGGCCACCCGCGCCGCCGCGCAGAACCAGCAGAACATGCGCAAGCCCGAGCCGCAGGACCGCCCGCAGCAGGGCGGCCCCGTGCCGCCGGCCATATCCGGACCGCAGCCGGTGCCGCCGGGCCAGCAGCAGATGGGCGGACCGCCCCAGCTGCCCGGTGCGCCGCAGCTGCCTTCAGGACCCGGCGGCCCGCAGGGCGGACCGCACGGTGGCCCCGGCGGTCCCGGCCACATGGGCCCCGGTGGGCCGGGCGGCCCCATGGGCGCCCCGCAGATGCCCCAGCAGAACAACGACAGTGCCGCCCGGGTGCTCAGCCTCGCCCAGCAGACCGCCGACCAGGCGATCGCCGAGGCCCGCTCGGAGGCCAACAAGATCGTCGGCGAGGCCCGCAGCCGCGCCGAGGGTCTGGAGCGCGACGCCCGCGCCAAGGCCGACGCCCTGGAGCGGGACGCCCAGGAGAAGCACCGCGTCGCGATGGGCTCCCTGGAGTCCGCCCGCGCCACGCTGGAGCGCAAGGTCGAGGACCTGCGCGGCTTCGAGCGGGAGTACCGCACGCGCCTGAAGTCCTACCTGGAGAGCCAGCTGCGTCAGCTGGAGAGCCAGGCCGACGACTCGCTGGCCCCGCCGCGCAGCCCGCAGGCCCCCTCGCTGCCGGCTTCGCCGTCGATGGCCTCGGCCGGCGCCTCCGGCGGTGGCGGCACGATGGGCGGTCACCAGACCATGGGCGGCAACCCGTCGATGGGCGGCGGCGCCGGGCACGGCGGCCACCACACCCAGGGCGGCGGCCAGACCTACGGCGGCCAGCAGCAGATGTCCCCGGCCATGACCCAGCCCATGGCACCGGTGCGGCCGCAGGGCCCGCAGCCGATGGGCCAGGCGCCCTCGCCGATGCGGGGCTTCCTCATCGACGAGGACGACAGCTGACCCGGCGCGCCTGAGCGCGTCCGGGCAGGACGTCGGCATACATCCGAAGGGCCGGACCCCACCAGGGGTCCGGCCCTCGGCCGTTCACGGACGCCGGGCGGGACCGGCACGTCCCGCCCGGCGGTCCGGGCCCGGCGCCGCTCGGCACCGGACCCGGGACGGGCGGTCAGGCCCGGCGGAGCCAGAAGGTGAGGCCGAGCTGCTCGTCCTCGAAGGCCTGGCCGAACGACTCGTCCGGCTCGCCCTCCGCGAGACTCGTGGCCAGCACCTCGTTCGCGATCAGCGAGGCGTGGTCGCTCATCGCCGCGGCGATCTCACCGGTCTCACCGGTCTCGCCGGACGCGTCAGCCGCGGCGGCCCGCCAGCGCAGCTCGATCCGGTCGGCGACGTCCAGACCGGAGTTCTTCCGGGCCTCCTGGATCAGCCGGATCGCGTCCCGCGCCAGACCGGCCCGACGCAGCTCCGGAGTGATCTCCAGGTCCAGCGCCACGGTGGCGCCGGTGTCCGAGGCCACCGACCAACCCTCGCGCGGCGTCTCGGTGATGATGACCTCCTCGGGAGAGAGCGCGACCGTCTCGCCCTCCACCTCCACCGACGCGGTGCCGGCGCGCAGCGCCGCGGACAGCGCCGCCGCGTCCGCCTCGGCGATGGCCCTCGCCACCGGCTGCGTACCCTTGCCGAACCGCCGGCCGAGCGCCCGGAAGTTCGCCTTGGCGGTGGTGTCCACTAGCGAGCCGCCCACCTCGGACAGCGAGGCCAGCCGGCTGACGTTCAGCTCCTCGGCGATCTGCCTGCGCAGGTCGTCGTCGAGCAGTTCGAAGCCCTGCGCCGCGACCAGTGCCCGGGACAGCGGCTGGCGGGTCTTGACGCCGGACTCCGCGCGCGTCGCACGGCCCAGCTCGACCAGCCGCCGGACGAGCAGCATGTCAGCCGACAGCTGCGGGTCGACCGCCGACAGGTCGGCCGTCGGCCAGCCGGCCAGGTGCACCGACTCCGGGCTGCCCGGCGTCACCGGCACCACCAGGTCCTGCCAGACCCGCTCGCTGATGAACGGCACCAGCGGGGCCATCAGCCGCGTCACCGTCTCCAGCACGTCGTGCAGGGTGCGCAGCGCCGCCGGGTCGCCCTGCCAGAAGCGGCGCCGGGAGCGGCGCACGTACCAGTTGGACAGGTCGTCCACGAAGGTGGACAGCAGCTTGCCGGCGCGCTGCGTGTCGTAGGACTCCATGGCCCGGGTGACCTGGTCGACCAGCGCGTGCAGCTCGCTCAGCAGCCAGCGGTCCAGCAGCGGCCGGTCGCCGACGACCGGGTCGCCCTCGCCCGGCGCCCACTCGGACGTGCGCGCGTACAGCGCCTGGAAGGCGACGGTGTTCCAGTAGGTCAGCAGCGTCTTGCGGACGACCTCCTGGATCGTGCCGTGGCCGACCCGCCGCGCCGCCCACGGCGAGCCGCCGGCGGCCATGAACCAGCGGACCGCGTCGGCGCCGTGCCGCTCCATGAGCGGGATCGGCTCCAGGATGTTGCCCAGGTGCTTGGACATCTTGCGGCCGTCCTCGGCCAGGATGTGGCCGAGGCAGACGACGTTCTCGTACGACGACCGGTCGAACACCAGGGTGCCCACGGCCATCAGCGTGTAGAACCAGCCGCGGGTCTGGTCGATCGCCTCGGAGATGAACTGCGCCGGGAAGCGCTGCTCGAACAGCTCCTTGTTGCGGTACGGGTAGCCCCACTGCGCGAACGGCATCGAGCCGGAGTCGTACCAGGCGTCGATCACCTCGGACACCCGTTCGGCCGTCAGCGAGCAGCCCTCGGCGGTGCAGGGGAAGGTCACCTCGTCGATGTACGGCCGGTGCGGGTCGAGGCCGCTCTGGTCGCGGCCGGTGAGCTCCGAGAGCTGGGCCAGCGAGCCGACGCAGGTCAGGTGGTCCTCGCCGCAGCGCCAGATCGGCAGCGGCGTGCCCCAGTAGCGGTTGCGGGACAGCGCCCAGTCGATGTTGTTGCTCAGCCAGTCGCCGAAGCGGCCGTACTTGACGGACTCGGGGAACCAGTTGGTGCGCTCGTTCTCCCGCAGCAGCGCGTCCTTGACCTGCGTGGTGCGGATGTACCAGGACGGCTGCGCGTAGTACAGCAGCGCGGTGTGGCAGCGCCAGCAGTGCGGGTAGCTGTGCTCGTAGGCCAGGTGCCGGAAGAGCAGACCGCGCGACTGGAGGTCGGCGACCAGCGCCTCGTCGGCCTTCTTGAAGAACTGGCCGCCCACCAGCTCCAGCTCGGGCTCGAACGTGCCGTCGGGCCGGACCGGGTTCACGACGGGCAGGCCGTAGGCGCGGCAGACCTTCAGGTCGTCCTCACCGAAGGCCGGGGCCTGATGGACGAGGCCGGTGCCGTCCTCGGTGGTCACGTAGTCGGCGTTGACCACGAAGTGCGCGCCCTCGACCGCCACCAGCTCGAACGGCCGCCGGTAGGACCAGCGCTCCATCTCGGCGCCGGTGAAGCGCTCGCCGGTGGCCTCCCAGCCCTCGCCCAGCGCCTTCGCCAGCAGCGGCTCGGCCACCACCAGCTTCTCGGTGCCGTCCGTCGCGACGACGTACGTCACCTCGGGGTGGGTGGCGACGGCGGTGTTGGACACCAGGGTCCAGGGTGTGGTCGTCCACACCAGCAGGGCCGCCTCGCCGGCCAGCGGCCCGGAGGTCAGCGGGAAGCGGACGTAGACCGACGGGTCGATGACCGTCTCGTAGCCCTGCGCCAGCTCGTGGTCGGAGAGCCCGGTGCCGCAGCGCGGGCACCAGGGGGCGACCCGGTGGTCCTGCACGAGCAGGCCCTTGTCGAAGATCTGCTGGAGCGACCACCAGACCGACTCGATGTACTGCGGGTCCATCGTCCGGTAGGCGTCGTCGAGGTCGACCCAGTAGCCCATCCGCTCGGTGAGCTGGGCGAACGCGTCGGTGTGCCGGGTGACGGACTCGCGGCACTTGTCGTTGAACTCGGCGATGCCGAAGGCCTCGATGTCCTTCTTGCCGTTGAAGCCCAGTTCCTTCTCGACGGCCAGCTCCACCGGCAGGCCGTGGCAGTCCCAGCCGGCCTTGCGGGCCACGTGGTAGCCCTGCATCGTGCGGAACCGGGGGAAGACGTCCTTGAAGACCCGCGCCTCGATGTGGTGCGCGCCGGGCATGCCGTTCGCCGTCGGCGGGCCCTCGTAGAACACCCACTCGGGGCGCCCCTCGGACTGCTCGAGCGAGCGGTTGAAGATCTTCTGCTCCCGCCAGAAGTCCAGCACGGCGTGCTCGAGCTCTGGCAGATCGACCTGCGCGGGCACCTGGCGGTACAGCGGAGTCGGACTCATCTGACGTTCCTCCGGCGGACATGACCACTTCCGTCAGAGGGACGAGGTCCGCCGAACGGCGGCGCTCCCGCGGTACCACCCTCCTTGGCGGCAGGACAGGTCCCACCGCCCTCTCATTGAGGACAGCGTGCCGGTTCTACTCGCCCCCGCCTCGGCGGGCGGGGCTTTCCTCCGGCGGCTCCGGGGTGATCTTCACGTCCGCGCCGGCCGCCGGGCTCACACCGTCCCCGGTTCGCTGCTGGCCGCGTTCGGACGCTACTCGTCCCCTTCAACGCCTTTCGCTGCCGCCCAGTGTAAGGGCCCTCACGCCACGCCGCCGAACGGTTTCCCACCGGCGCGACAGGGCACAACGCCCTCGCGGACTTCGGGGCGGTCACAGGTAGAAGGCGATCTGTCCGGCGTGCCCCGTTGCCGGATGGTTCTGGCGGAATTATCGTTCCGGCACGATTCGCGAGCAAGATCACAATATGTGAAGGGATCGCGGCCATGGTTGCGAGCAGGTCCGCCGAGGGTAAGCCGGCACCCGACGAAGAGCCGGACCAGCCCGTCACCGGGGCGGCGGAGAAGGCCACGGAGAGGACGGCCGCCAGGAAGGCGACGGCGAGGAAGGCGGCCGCGGAGAAGACGGCGGCCAAGAAGACCACCGCCAAGAAGACCACCGCCAAGAAGACCACCGCCAGGAAGGCGGCGGCGAAGAAGACGGCGGCGAAGAAGACGGCGGCGAAGAAGACGGCGGCCGGGAAGAGCACCGCCGGGACGACCACCGCCGAGAAGGCGACGACGGACAAGACGGCCGCGAGGGCCGAGGAGCAGACGGGAGCCGAGCAGGTGGCTGCGAAGAAGAGCACGACCGACCAGGCGTCCGCGGTACCGCCGGCACGCAGCGCGACGGCGGTACCGCCCGGCGAGCTGGCCGTGCGCAGCGGCGAGGAGCCGTGGACCGACGCGGAGGTCGTCGAGGCCAGGACGGAACTCGAGGAGGAGGCCGGCCGCCGGCGCAGCGAGATCGCCGCCCTGGAGGAGGCGCTCAGCGGGCTGATGCGCGACTCCGGTGACGGCGCCGGGGACGACCAGGCCGACACCGGGAGCAAGAACATCACCAGGGAGCACGAGCTGGCGCTGGCCGGCAACGCCCGGGAGATCCTCTACCAGACCGAGCGGGCGCTGGAGCGTCTGGACGCCGGCACCTACGGCCTCTGCGAGAGCTGCGGGAACGCGATCGGCAAGGCCCGGATGCAGGCGTTCCCCCGGGCGACGCTGTGCGTGGACTGCAAGCAGAAGCAGGAACGCCGCTGATCGCCACGCACATGCCGTGTCGTACGCTCGTCCCGTGACATCAGAGGCGGAGCAGGCCATCGACGAAGTCCCGGACAGGAAACCCATCCGCGGTGCTGACGGCGCCGACGACGGTGCCGACGAGACGGGCGGCGCGGCCGCCCGCGGGCCGCGCCGCATCGCCATACTGCTGGGCGTGGCGGCGCTGGCCTACGTGCTCGACCTCGTCACCAAGCTGATCGTGGTGGCGAAGCTGGAGCACGAGCCGGCGATCGAGGTCATCGGCACGTGGCTGCGGTTCCACGCCGTGCGCAACCCGGGCGCGGCGTTCGGCATGGGCGAGGCGCTGACGATCGTGTTCACCGCGATCGCCGCGATTGTCATCGTGGTGATCCTGCGGATCGCCCGGAAGCTGTACAGCAGGCCGTGGGCGATCGCGCTCGGCCTGCTGCTCGGCGGTGCGCTGGGCAACCTCACCGACCGGATCTTCCGTTCCCCGGGGGTGTTCCGCGGCGAGGTGGTGGACTTCATCGCCCCGGCGCACTTCGCGGTGTTCAACCTCGCGGACTCCGCCATCGTCTGCGGCGGCATCCTGATCGTGATCCTCTCCTTCCGGGGCCTCGACCCGGACGGGACCGTGCACGACAAGTGACACCCGCCGCCGCCCACCGGGCGGCGGCCCCGGGGACGGGGGTCCGTGGGGGCGGCGGCGGTCCGGCATACTCGATCAGGTGAGTATCCCCGCGCCTGCGTCGCCCCCCGAAGTGAGAACACTGCCCGTACCCGACGGCCTGGAGGGCGAGCGCGTCGACGCCGCCCTGGCCCGGATGTTCGGGTTCTCCCGTACGAAGGCCGCCGAACTGGCCGCGGAGGGCAAGGTCCGACTGGACGGCGCCGAGGCGGGGAAGTCCGACCGGGTGTACGCCGGGGCCTGGATCGAGGTCGAGATGCCGGGCGCGCCGACGCCGGTCAGCGTCGTCGCCGAGCCCGTCGAGGGCATGGAGATCGTCCACGACGACGACGACATCGTGGTCATCTCCAAGCCCGTCGGGGTCGCCGCCCACCCCAGCCCCGGCTGGACGGGTACCACCGTCATCGGCGGTCTCGCCGCCGCCGGCTACACCATCACCACCTCCGGCGCCGCAGAGCGGCAGGGCATCGTGCACCGGCTGGACGTCGGCACCTCCGGCCTGATGGTCGTCGCCAAGTCCGAGCGCGCCTACAGCAGGCTCAAGCAGCAGTTCCGCGAACGCACCGTCGACAAGCGCTACCACGCGCTCGTCCAGGGGCACCCCGACCCGATGAGCGGCACCATCGACGCCCCCGTCGGCCGCCACCCCACCCACGACTACAAGTGGGCGGTCACCGCGCACGGCAAGCCCTCGGTGACGCACTACGACCTGATCGAGGCGTTCCGGGCGGCCAGCCTGCTGGACATCAAGCTGGAGACCGGCCGCACCCACCAGATCCGGGTCCACATGTCGGCCCACCGCCACCCCTGCGTCGGCGACACCACCTACGGCGCCGACCCCACCCTCGCCAAGCGGCTGCGGCTCACCCGCCAGTGGCTGCACGCCGTGCGGCTCGGCTTCGAGCACCCGGCGGACGGCGAGTGGGTCGAGTTCGAGAGCACCTACCCGGACGACCTCCAGCAGGCCCTGGACACGGTCCGCGCCGACAGCCACTGAGCGCGCCCACCGCCGCTGAGGATGACGCCGGCCCCGCCACACGGCGGGGCCGGCGCACGTCCGGGGCGGTGGTGCCTCAGATCCGCTTGTCCTCCGGCGACGTGTCCTCCCGGGCCACCCGGACCCTCGGGAGCGCGTGCGGGTGCTTCTCCTGGAGCCACGTCACCAGAGCCTCCCGCACTTGGCAGCGCAGCGCCCAGATGTCGTCGGCGGTGCGGGCCGTCATCGACGCCCGGACCTCGATCGTGGAGGGCGTGGAGTCGGTGACGACCAGGCCCCAGTTCCGCCCGTCCCAGTGGTCGCTGGCCCGGATGACCTCCTCGGTCTTCGCACGCAGCTCGGCCACCGGCGTGGTGTGGTCGAGGTGGAGGAAGACCGTGCCGGTCATCTGCGGGCCGCCGCGCGACCAGTTCTCGAACGGCTTGCTGGTGAAGTAGGACACCGGCATGGTGATGCGCCGCTCGTCCCAGGTGAGCACCACGAGGTAGGAGACGGTGATCTCGTCGACCGTGCCCCACTCGCCGTCCACGACCACGACGTCACCGATGCGGACCATGTCGCCGAAGGCGATCGACAGCCCCGCGAACAGGTTGCCGAGCGTGGACTGCGCGGCGATACCGGCGACGATGCCCAGCACACCGGCCGAGGCGAGCATCGAGGTGCCGACCGTCTTCATCGCGTCGAACTGCAGCATCATCGCGGCCACCGCGACCACCGTCACCACGGCCGTGGCGAGGCGCTGGATGAGCGTCAGCTGGGTCCGCACGCGGCGTATCCGGGCCGGGTCCTGCGCCACGCCCGAGTAGCGGACGGTGATCGTCTCGACGACCGCGGCGAGCACCCGCAGCACCAGCCATGCGGAGGCGGCGATCAGAATCAGCGTCAGCCACAGCTCGACCGTCTTCTGATCGTCCTTCACCAGCTTGGTGTACTCGAAGAGGTTGCGCACCAGCGCCACGAAGAGCAGAGCCTGGAGCGGCACCCGGATCCGGCGCAGCAGCCCCCACATCGGGGTCTCCGGGTGTCTCGCGTTCACCCGCACCAGCGCCAGGTCGACAGCCCAGGCGATGAGCCAGGAGAGGACAAGCGCGCCGCCGAACACCAGCGTCGGCCGCAGCACGTATTCCATCTGATCGAACTCCTCACTGGTAAACCGGCACCAAAGACCGTACCTGGCAGGATGGGGGTGAACGCGCCGCAAGCCGGCCGATCGCCGAAGCTGTGAAGGAAGTGACACCCGTGGCCAACGTCGTACTGTTCCACTCCGCCTACGGTCTGCGGCCGGCCGTCCTGGAGGCCGCCGAACGGCTGCGGGCGGCGGGCCACGACGTGCTGGCCCCGGATCTCTACGACGGGCGGACCACGGAGTCCGTGGAGGACGGGCTCGCGGTCAAGGAGGAGATCGGCCGCGACGAGCTCCTCAAGCGGGCGGTCACCGCCACCGCCTCGCGCTCCCCGCAGGGCCTGGTGTACGCCGGGTTCTCTCTCGGCGGCTCCATCGCGCAGAACCTCGCCCTGGCCGACGAGCACGCGCGCGGACTGCTCCTGCTGCACGGCACCTCCGACATCCACGAGGCGGTGTCGGTGGACGAGCTGCCCGTGCAGTTGCACGTGGCCGACCCCGACCCGTTCGAGCCGCACGACTGGCTGAACGCCTGGTACCTGCGGATGCGCAGGGCGGGCGCCGAGGTCGAGGTGCACCGCTACGCCGGCGCCGGCCACCTGTACACCGACAGCTCACTCCCCGACTGGGACGCCGAGGCAGCCGAGGCGACCTGGCGCACCGCCGAGGCGTTCCTCGCCGAACTGGGCTGAGCCGGACGCCGTTCCACCGGGTCGGCCGCCCCGGGGCCCGGCTCAGGGGAGGGTGCAGCGTCCGGAGCCGCCGCCCTGCGGATCGCAGACCAGCTTCTTGTCGTCCGCGCTGTCGCTCAGATAGCGCCCCACGCACTCGTTGGCGGTGGTGCGCCCACGGGCGGCGCACCACCGGACCGCCGCCCGGCCGTCCGCGAACGGGCCCGGTGCGTAGACCACCCAGTAGCCCGGGTTCAGCGACGCGTAGTCGTCGCTGCGCAGCAGCCGCGCCTCCGGAACGGAGTTCCGCACCGCCGCCAGCCGGCGGTCCCGGGCGGCCGTGCCCGTCGACACCGGCTCGGAGAAGAGCTGGGCGATCCAGCCGGGGCCCGGCCCGCCCGGCGGGTCGCCGCCGGGGTCGTCCGCCCGCGACGGCGGCTCCTCCGTGCGGTTCGTGTCCTGGTGGTCGTCGCGCCTGCCGTTCGGACGGCCGTCCTCGATGCCGGTCTCCTCGCCGGGGGTGCCCTCGGCGGCGGGGTCCGGGCCGTCGCCGCCGTCCGGTGTCGGGCTGTCGTCGGGCGACTCCTTGCCGGTGGGCGAGGGGTCGAGAGCCGTCGGGGACTCGGAACCGCCCTTGTTGTCGGCGTCGCCGCGGGCGAGCAGCACCCCGGCTCCCGCCCCGCCGGCCAGCACCAGCACGCCGGCGACCACCGCGGACACCACCGCCACCCGTCCGCGCCGCCTCGCCGGCGGCGTGACCGTGCGCGTCGGCAGGTCGGCGGTCCGGCCGGGCCGCGGCGTGGCCAACTCGGTGGGGG
>NZ_WMLF01000129.1 GCF_014156695.1 Streptomyces durbertensis
GTCCTGCCAGGCGCGTACCCCCAGTGCGCCGGGCCGCCGGGCGAGACCTCGCCGCGCCCCGCCGCCCGTACCGCCCGGCTCCGGCCCGTGTTCCGCCCGGAACGCCCGGCCACCGGCGAGGAAGGCCCCCCATGGCTCGCAGTACCCGACGCGGCGGACGCCAGTCCGCGACGCGTACCGGCTCCGGCAACCCGCCGCCCGCCGGAACACCCCGCGGAGGCGCCGGAGCATCCCGCGGAGGCGGCCGGCGGCGCGGAGGCCGCGCCGCCGGCGGTGAGTTCACCGCACCCGTCAGCCAGACCCCGCCGCTGCCCGCCGTGGACGACTTCGCCGCCCTCGGCCTGCCCGCGCACCTCCTCCGGGTCCTCGGCGAGCAGGGCGTCTCGGCGCCCTTCCCGATCCAGGCCGCGACCCTGCCGAACTCGCTCGCCGGTCGTGACGTCCTCGGACGCGGGCGCACCGGCTCCGGCAAGACGCTGGCCTTCGGCCTGGCCGTCCTCGCCCGCCTCGACGGCGTCCGCGCCGAGCCCCGCCGGCCCGCCGCCATGGTGCTCGTGCCGACCCGGGAGCTGGCGCAGCAGGTGACGGAGGCGCTGGCCCCGTACGCGAAGTCGCTCGGGCTGCGGCTGGCGACCGTCGTCGGCGGCGTCTCCGTCGGCCGGCAGGCCGCCGCGCTGCGCGACGGCACCGAGGTCGTCGTGGCGACGCCCGGCCGGCTGAAGGACCTCATCGAGCGCGGCGACTGCCGACTCGACGACGTCGACATCACGGTCCTCGACGAGGCCGACCAGATGACCGACCTCGGCTTCCTGCCGCAGATCACCCGGCTGCTCGAGCAGACCCGGCCGGACGGCCAGCGGCTGCTGTTCTCCGCCACCCTCGACCGCAACGTCGACAGCCTCGTCCGGCGCTATCTCCGCGACCCGGTCGTGCACTCCGTCGACCCGTCCGCCGGCGCCGTGACGACGATGGAGCACCACGTCCTGTACGTGCAGGACACGGACAAGCGCGCCACGGCCACGGAGATCGCCGCCCGCGACGGGCGCGTGATCATGTTCCTGGACACCAAGCACGCCGTCGACCGGTTCACCCGCCACCTGCTCAAGAGCGGCGTCCGGGCGTCGGCCCTGCACGGCGGCAAGTCGCAGCCGCAGCGCAACCGCACGCTCAGCCGGTTCAAGGAGGGCGACGTGACCGTCCTCGTGGCCACCAACGTGGCGGCGCGCGGCATCCACGTCGACGACCTCGACCTGGTGGTCAACGTCGACCCGCCCGGCGACCACAAGGACTACCTGCACCGGGGCGGACGCACCGCCCGGGCCGGCGAGTCCGGCAGCGTGGTGACGCTTGTCCTGCCGCACCAGCGGCGCGACGTCGACGGACTGTTCGCGGACGCCGGCGTCACCCCGCGGGCGACCGCCGTGCGTTCGGGCGAGGCCGAGCTGAACCGCATCACCGGCGCGCGGGCGCCGTCCGGCACACCCGTCGTCCTGGCCCCGCCGGCGGCGTCCCGCCCGTCCGGCGGCGGCGCGCGCGGCGGCACGGGCACCAACGGCACCGGTGGCACCGACGGCACCGGCCGGTCCGCGCGGTCCCGGGGCGGTGCCGGCCGTCGGCGCCGGCCCCGGCGCGGTACGGGTGGAGGCGCCGCCGACGGCGGCGAGCGCCGTCCAGGCCCCCGCCGCCGCTCGACCGGTGGCTGAGCCGAGGCCGCCGGGCGGGCGGCCTCAGCCGTCGGTGTAGCTGAAGTCCCCGACCGTCCAGGCGCTCACGTCCTTGATGGCGACCCGGTACATGCCGCCCGTCTCCGGGATGCCCAGGGTGCCCTGGAGGATCCTGGCGACGTGGAAGTGGAGATGCGTCGGGGCCGGTGCGGGCTCCTCGTCGACGCGCTCGCCGGTGGCGCCGGGCGGCGCGAAGACCTCGGAGAACACACCCAGTTTCTCGGAGTCCCGCAGGATCTCCGCCACCCGCTCACGCCACACCGCTTCGGGGGCGAGTCGTCCGGTGATGACGGCGCCGTTCGCGACCACGGTGAGCGACATCTGGTTGGACCGCTGCGACTCGACGGTGGCCGCCACGTCCACAAGCAGGCCATCAGGCTTGGTCATGCCCCGACCCTACAACCCGCCCGTCGTCCGTGGGGTACCCCTCACCCCGACCACCCGCCGCGTCCGTTCCACGGACGTGGCGGGTTTTGCCGCGCTCGCCCCGGGAAGGCGCGACTTCGAGCCGCTGATAGCGGTGATTGTCGCCTATGTGCCCTAGCGTAGGAAAGAGTGCGAACTGTCGGTTGAAGGGGATGTCCTGTGAGCTACCTGACCCTCCTTCAGGGCGGGCCGGCGGTACGGGCCGCGGGCGTCGCCGCCGTGGCGCCGGCACGAGGCGCCGCCGGGGCTGAGGGGCCGTCCGGGCGCCGGGCGTCCGGCGGGCGGCGGCCCCTGGCCGGCGGACGCGGAGTGCGACGCGCCTCCGTGCGGTTCCCGCGCACCGACGGTTCAGCCACGGCCCGCTCACGATGACCGCCCAGGCGGCGGCCCTGGTCGGTTCCCTGGCGGCCATGTGGGCCCTGGCCGCCGTGGCGCCGCTGATCGAACGCCGTCTCGGCCGGCGGACCGGCTACGTGCTGGCGGCGGCGCTGCTGGCCCTGACCGCGGTGTTGGGCGTGCTCGCCCGGGACCCGCTGACCGGCGCGCCCACCAGCGCCGAGTGGCGCTGGAAGCCCTCACTCGAGGCCGCGTTCACGCTGCGCCTCGACGGCCTGTCCTGGCTGTTCTGCCTGCTGGTGCTCGGCGTCGGCGCGCTCATCTTCGCCTACTGCGCGCGCTACCTCCCGGAAGGCGAGCCGCACGGACGCTTCTACGCGCTGCTCACCGCGTTCGGCGCCGCCATGCTCGGGCTTGTCCTCGCGGGCGACCTGGTGCTGCTCTTCGTCTTCTGGGAGCTCACCACCATCCTCTCGTTCCTGCTGATCGGCACCACCGGCCCGAGGTCGGCCCGGCCGGCGGTGCCCGCCCGGCAGGCCCTGCTCGTCACCGCGCTCGGCGGGCTCGCCCTGCTTGTCGCCGTGGTGCTGCTGGCGGTCACCGCGGGCACCACCGACATCGGCGGCGTCATCGCGGCCCGGGACGAGGTACTGGACTCGCCGCTCGCGGCCAGCATCGCCGGGCTGCTGATCCTGGCCGCCCTCACCAAGTCCGCCCAGTTCCCCTTCCACTTCTGGCTGCCGGGCGCGATGGTCGCGGTCACTCCCGTCAGCGCCTACCTGCACGCCGCCACCATGGTGAAGGCCGGCATCTACCTGCTGCTGCGCTTCTCCGCCCTGTACGCGGAGCAGCCCGGCTGGTCGCTGAGCCTCACCCTCGTCGGCCTGGTCACCGCCGTGCTCGGCGCCCTCCAGGCGCTTCGCGAACATGATCTCAAGGCGCTGCTGGCGTACTCCACGATGAGTCAGCTGGGCCTGCTTGTCGGGGCCATCGGAATCGGTACGACCGTGGCACTGGCCGCCGCGATCCTCCACACCCTGGCGCACGCCCTTTTCAAAGCGACCCTGTTCATGCTGGTGGGCGTCATCGACCGGGAGGCCGGCAGCCGCGACATCCGTGAGCTGGGCGGACTCCGACGCGTCATGCCGGTGACCGCCATACTCACCGGGCTCGCCGGACTGTCGATGGCGGGCGTCATCCCGATGGTGGGATTTGTCAGCAAGGAGTCGCTGTTCCAGGGCTTCTACGGCGCGGAGCTCTTCCCCGGCTCCGGTGTGCTCGCCGCCGCGCTCGCCGTCACCGCGTCCGCGCTCACCTTCGCGTACAGCATGCGCATCTTCTACGGCGCCTTCGCCGGCCCGACGAAGCAGAAGCAGCTCTACGAGCCGGCCTGGCCCTTCCTCGCCCCGGCCGCCGTCGCCGCGATCCTCGGACTGGTGCTCGGACCTGCCGTGGCGGTGCTGAACCCGCTGATGCGCAGGGCCGTCCTGGACGCCGAACCCTGGGGAGAGCCGCCCTCCTTCTACTTCTGGCACGGCCTCAGCCCCGAACTCGCCCTGTCCGGGATCACCGTCGCCCTCGGGCTCACCCTCTTCGTGCTGCGGGACCGGGTCGAGGAGGCGCTGGCGGGGCTGCCCCGGCTCGGCGGCGCGGAGACGTTCGAGCGGCTGTACCAGGCGCTGCTGCGGTTCGGCGAGTTCGTCGGCCGCCCCGACCTGCGGAACGCGCCGGGACCCTTCCTGGCCCGGCCCGTGCTTGTCCTCATCGCGCTGGGCGCGGTCGGCGCGGGGGTCCTCGGCCTCCCGGACGGGATCTCGCTCCGCACCGGGGACGGGCCCCTGGTCTGGGCGACGCTGCTCGTGCTGCTCGCGGTGGTGCTCGCCCTGGTCGTCGCCCGCACCTCGGTCGCCGCCGTCGTGCTGCTCGGTACCGTCGGCCTGGTCGTCGCCGTCTGGTTCGTGCTGGCCGGCGCCCCCGACGTGGCGCTGACGCTGATGCTCGTGGAGGTGCTGACGGCGGTTGTCGCCGCGTTTGTCCTGCACGGCCTCGTCCCCTACGCCCGGCGGTCCAACCGGCGCCGCGACGTGCTCGCCGCCGGCGCGGCGGTCCTCGCCGGCCTCGCCGCCGCCGGCGCCACCCTCGCCCTCACCGGACACCGCGAACTCTCCCGCGCCGGCGAGTACTTCCTCGACAACGCGGAGGCGGACACCAAGGGCACCAACGTGGTCAACACCATCCTGGTCGACTACCGGGGACTCGACACACTCGGCGAGTCCGTCGTGCTCGTCGCGGTCGCCCTCGGCCTCGCCCTCCTGATGTCCGGCACGCCCGGCCCGACCGCGCGCGGCGGACTGTCCGCCGCCGCCTACACGGAGGTCCTCGGCCCCGCCTACCGGCTGATCACCCCGGCCGTCGCCGTCCTCGCCGGCTACCTCTTCCTCCGCGGCCACAACGAACCCGGCGGCGGCTTCATCGCCGCGCTCACCGCCGGCACCGCCGTGGCCCTGGCCCCCCTCGCCGGCGCCACCCTGCCCCGCTGGTTGAGCGGCGGACCGCTGCTGGCCTGCGGCCTGGTGCTGGCCCTGGCGCCCGGCCTGCTCGCCAGCGCCACAGGGCGGCCGTTCCTGACCCCCATGTTCACCCCCGGCGGTGGCTTCAGCACCGCCCTGCTCTTCGACGCGGGAGTGTTCGCTCTGGTCCTCGGGTTGATAGTGACCGTCGTCAGGCGGCTCGCCGGCACCGGGAGCCGCACATGGTGACCGCCGCGCTCGCCGTCGGCGTGCTGACCGCCGGCGGGGTCTTCCTCGTACTGCGCCCCGGCCTCGTCCGGATCACGTTCGGCTTTGTCCTGCTCGGGCACGCGGTGAACATCCTGCTGCTGACGGCCGGCGGCACCGAGCGCCGCAACCCGCCCCTGCTCGGGCACGGCGACACCGCCGACATGGCCGACCCCCTGCCGCAGGCGTTCGTCCTCACCGCGATCGTGATCACCTTCGGCATCACCGTGCTGCTGCTCGGCATGGCCCGCGCCCACGCCGACTGGGCCGACGCCACCCGGACCGACCGCACCGACGGCGGCGGCGGAAGCGGCGGCCGTTCCCGAGGCGGCCGCTCCCGAGGCGCCCGCTCCCGAGGCGCCCGCTCCCGAGAGGCCCGCTCCCGGGACACCGGTTCCCGGGACAGCGGTTCCCGGGACAGCGGCGACGGCGGCACCCGAGACAGCAGCAGTCCGCACCCCCGCGAGGAAGGTGACTCGTGATCAGCACCGCCCTCACGCTCCCGGTGGCCGTCCCGCTCCTGGCCGCCGGACTGCTCGTCCTCCTCCCCGACAGCACCGGGCTGCGCCGGGGAACCGCCGGTGCCGTCTCCCTCGGCGTGCTCGCGCTGGGCATCGTCCTGCTCGTCGAGACGGCGGACGGGTCGGTGGTGCGGCAGACCGTCGGCGGCTGGCCGGCGGGCATCTCCATCGTGCTGGCGGCGGACATGCTGAGCGCGCTCATGCTGTGCGTCGGCGCCGTGCTCGTCCTCGCCTCGCTGGCCTTCGCCGCCGGCGCCCGCGACGACCGGGAGCCGCTGTTCCTCCCGCTTGTGCTGATGCTGTCCGCCGGCGTCAACGGCGCGTTCCTCACCGCCGACCTGTTCAACCTCTTTGTCTTCGTCGAGGTCATGCTGGTCCCGTCCTACGCCCTGCTCACGGTGGTGGGCGGGCCGGACCGGTGGGCCGCCGGTCGCGTCTACGTCACCTTCAGCCTGCTCGCGTCGACCGTGCTGCTCGGCGGCGTGGGCCTGCTGTACGGCGTGACGGGCACGGTCAACCTCGGCGAACTCGCCGGCGTCGCCACCCGCGACACCGCCGCCGCGCTCGCCGCCGGCGTGGTCCTGCTCGCCCTCGCCGCCAAGGCGGCCGTCGTGCCGCTGCACGGCTGGCTGCCCCGCTGCTACCCGGCGACCCGGCCGTCGGTGACGCTGCTCTTCTCCGGACTGCTCACCAAGGTCGGCGTCTACGCGATCATCCGGATCTACTCCGTCGTCTTCGAGGGCACCGGCCTCGGCCCGGTCATCATGACGGCGGCCCTGGTCACGATGGTCGTCGGGGTGCTCGGCGCCGTCGGGCAGCCCGACATGCGGGGCATCCTCTGCTTCCACATGGTCAGCCAGATCGGCTACCTGCTGCTCGCCCTCGCGCTGTTCACCGAGCGCGGCCTCGCCGCCGGCGTCTTCTTCCTCGTCCAGTACGTCCTCGTCAAGGCGGCGCTGCTGGCCTGCGCCGGGGTCGTGGAGCACACCCACGGCACCGACCGGCTGCAACACCTCGGCGGGTTGGCGCGCGGCGCGCCGGTACTCGCCGTCAGCTTCCTCGTCGCCGCGTTCTCCCTCGCCGGGATGCCACCGCTGTCCGGCTTCACCGCGAAGTTCGCCCTGCTCCTCGCGGCGGCGGAGGAGGCCGCCTACCTGGCCGTCGCGGTGGCGGCGCTGGTCAGCCTGCTCACCCTGACCTCCATGGTGAAGATCTGGACCGCCGCCTTCTGGGGCGCACCGCCGACCGAGGCACCGCGCGAGAACGTCGGCGGCTCGCCGACCTCCTCCCCGCACCTGGGCGACGCGCCGCCCGACGCGCCCCGCCGCACGACCGCCCGCACCCGCGCGCGACCGGTGCTGCTGGCCGCGACCGTCGCGCTGGCCGTGCCGTCCGTGGTGCTCGGGCTGTTCGCCGAACCCCTGCTGGCCGCAGCGAACACGGCGGCGAACGGACTGCTCGACCCGTCCACCTACGTAGAGGCGGTGACCCGATGACACGCCTCTCCGGCGCTCTCCCGGCGGCGTTCGGCCGCGCCCGCCGCACGACGGCCTTCCTGCTGCACTACTGCTACCGCTTCCTCAAGGCGAACGCCGTGGTCGCCTGGGAGGTGATGACCCCGGGCAGCGGGCTCTCCCCGGCGATCGTGCGGATGCCGCTGCGCAGCCGCAGCCCGCTGGAGATCACCACGCTGTCCCACCTGATCACCCTCACCCCGGGCACCCTGGTCGTGGAGGTCCGCCACGACCCCGCGGTGCTCTACGTGCACGGCATGCACGCCCTCCCCACGGAGAAGTTCCTCCACTCGCTCCACGACCTGGAGGACCGCATGCTGCACGCGCTGCGCCCGGCGTCCGAGGAGGCCCGGTGACCTTCGTCGACGTCCTGCTCTGCGTGCTCCTCGCCGTGACCGCCGTGGTGGTCTGGCGGCTGGCCTTCGGCCCCACCGAGGCCGACCGGGTCGTCGCCGTCGACCTCGCGTTTGTGATCTTCCTCGGGGTGGTGGCCCTGCTCTCCTACCGGCTGAGCTCCACCCCGATACTCGTCCTCGTGCTCGTCGCGACCCTGGTGGGCTTCCTCGCCACGGTCGCCGCCGCGCACCTCCTGGAACGCAGGTCCCGCCCATGACCGCGCAGACCCTCGTCGGCTACCTGCTCGCCGGGCTCGGCACCGCCCTGATCGCCGTCGCCGGCGTCGCCCTCGTACGGCTGCCCGACACCTACAACCGGGCCAACGCCGTGACCAAGGCCGCCGCGCTCGGCGTCGTGTGCGTGCTGCTCGGCGTGCTGGTGCTGCGGCCCACGCCGTTCGCCGCGCTCGCGCTCGGCGTCGGCGTGCTCATGCAGCTGCTCACCACGCCGTTCGCCGCCTACGCCGTCGCCCGCGCCGCCCACCGCTCCGGCGCCCCGCTGGCCCCGGCGACGTACCGCGACGACCTCGCCGAGGACACCCGGCACGCCGCGGGTCGGGGCCCCGGCGAGGCCCCGACCCCGTGACGCCCGTCAGGAGTCGGCCAGCTCCGCGCGGACCTGCTCGGCCGCCGCGACCAGGTTCTCCAGCGAGGCGCGGGTCTCCGGCCAACCACGGGTCTTCAGCCCGCAGTCGGGGTTGACCCACAGCCGCTCGGCCGGGATCGCCCGCAGCCCGGCGCGCAGCAGCTCCGCCACCTCCGTCGTGCTCGGCACCCTGGGGGAGTGGATGTCGTACACGCCGGGCCCGGCCTCCCTCGGGTAGCCGTGCGCGGCCAGCTCCCTCGCCACCTGCATGTGGCTGCGGGCCGCCTCCAGGCTGATCACGTCGGCGTCCAGGTCGTCGATCGCCCGCACGATGTCGCCGAACTCGGCGTAGCACATGTGCGTGTGGATCTGCGTCTCCGGGCGCACGCCGGCGGTGGTGAGGCGGAACGCCTCGGTGGCCCACCGCAGGTACGCGGCGTGGTCGGCGGCGCGCAGCGGCAGCGTCTCGCGCAGCGCCGGCTCGTCGACCTGGATGACGGACGTCCCGTCCGCCTCCAGGTCGTCCACCTCGTCCCGCAGCGCCAGCGCGACCTGCCGCGCGGTGTCCGCGAGCGGCTGGTCGTCGCGGACGAACGACCAGGCCAGCATGGTCACCGGCCCGGTGAGCATGCCCTTGACCGGGCGGTCGGTGAGCGAACGGGCGTAGCCGGTCCAGGCGACGGTCATCGGCTCGGGGCGGGAGACGTCCCCGGCGAGGATCGGCGGACGCACGTAGCGGGTGCCGTACGACTGCACCCAGCCCTGCTGGGTGGCGAGGTAGCCGGTCAGCTGCTCGGCGAAGTACTGCACCATGTCGTTGCGTTCGGCCTCGCCGTGCACCAGCACGTCCAGGCCGGCCTTCTCCTGGAAGCCGATCACCTCCCGGATCTCCGACCTGACCCGCTCCTCGTACCGTGCGGTGTCGATGCGGCCGGCGCGCAGGTCGGCGCGCGCGGTCCGCAGCTCGCTGGTCTGCGGGAACGAGCCGATGGTGGTGGTCGGCAGCAACGGCAGGCGCAGATGGGCGCGTTGGGCGGCCGCGCGGTCCGGGTACGGCTGGGAGCGGCGGGTGTGGGCGTCGCCGACCGCGGCGGCCCGGGCGCGCACCGCAGGGTCACGGGTGATCGGCGAGTTCGCGCGGGAGGCCAGGTCGGCCCGGTTCGCGGCGAGTTCGGCCTGGACGGAGTCCGTGCCCGACGTCAACGCGCGGGCGAGCGTGGCGATTTCGACGGTCTTCTGGTCGGCGAAGGCCAGCCAGCGCAGCACCTGCGGATCGATGTCCCGTTCCCTCCCGGTGTCGAGCGGGACGTGCAGCAGCGAGCAGGACGCCGACACGTCGACCCGGTCGGCGAGGCCGAGCAGGGTGCCGAGTGTGCTCAGCGACCGTTCCAGGTCGTTCACCCACACGTTGCGCCCGTCGACGACCCCGGCCACCAGGCGCTTGCCGGGCAGGCCGCCGACCGCCGCGAGCGCGTCGACGTCTCCGGCGGCCGGACCGGTGAAGTCCATCGCCAGGCCGTCCACGGGCGCCTTCGCCAGGACGGGCAGCGCGTCGCCCAGCCGGCCGAAGTACGAGGCGACCAGCAGCTTCGGCCGGTCCCCGAGCGCCCCCAGTTCCCGGTAGGCGCGGGCCGCGGCGTTCAGCTCGGCGGGGGTGCGGTCCTGCACCAGCGCCGGCTCGTCGAGCTGCGCCCACTCCGCGCCGGCGGCACGCAGATCGGCCAGCACCTCGGCGTACACCGGCAGCAGCCGGTCGAGCAGGGTGAGCGGTTCGAAGTCCGCGGCCACGCCCGGGGCGGGCTTGGCGAGCAGCAGGTAGGTGACCGGTCCGACCAGCACCGGGCGGGCGGTGAGGCCGAGCGCCAGGGCCTCCCGCAGCTCCCCGACCTGCTTGGCCGAGTCCGCGGCGAACACCGTGTCGGAGCCCAACTCAGGCACGAGATAGTGGTAGTTGGTGTCAAACCACTTGGTCATCTCCAGTGGCGCGACGGTCCGGGTGCCGCGTGCCATGGCGAAGTAGCCGTCCAGCGGATCGTCGGCGACGGCCTCCCGGTGGCGGGCGGGGACGGCGCCGACCATGACGCTGGTGTCCAACACGTGGTCGTAGTAGGAGAAGTCACCGGTCGGGACCTCGTCGATGCCGCTCTCGGCGAGCCGGCGCCAGCGCGCGGCGCGCAGTTCGACGGCGGTCGCGCGCAGGGCCTCGGCGGTGACCCGGCCCTTCCAGTAGCCCTCGATCGCCTTCTTCAGTTCCCGGTTCGGGCCCTGGCGGGGGTAGCCGTACACGGTCGCCCGTGCTGCCGCGGCTGCGGACTTCGCTGTCACGGAGATCTCCTTCGCGAGATGAATCCCTGAGATCCCGGCGACGGGACGAGGAACGCGAAGGGGTGACCCACCGGACGGGACGACCTCGCGCGGCGATGCGCGGCCCACCCGCCTGGTATGTGCGCCGACCCGCCCTCGAGGTCACCGGGATGTCCGGGCACGAGTGGGTCGGGCCCGGGCAGTCGGCAGGTCTTCGGACTCGCGGGCACGTCCTCGGCATGAGGACACCTACTGGCCGTCGCTTCCCAGGCCCGTACGCCGGGCCCAGTGCGTGTGACGGCGGTCGTTCCCGCTCACCGCTGCGGGGCAGTCCCGGATTCCCACCGGGTTCCCTCTTACGACGCGCCCGTCCGGCTGACGGGGCGAACCAGCTGCACCCACCACCATACGGCGGCGCGGCCGCCGGCCGCCTCAAGTGCGGTGAATCGCGGCGGAATTGTTCATCGGGCGGCGCCGTGCGGTTGGTGGCGCCGGTCGTCCGACGTGGCGAGCAGCCTGATGCTTCGGCCGGCCGCGCCGGCGTCGCGTACGGGGGCGGGGAAGGGAACGCGCAGGTCGCGGTGGTGGGTGCCGTACTCGCAGCGCAGGGTGACGCCGTGGCGGTCCAGCGCGTACGGCAGGGCCCGCACGATCCCGTGCGGCAGCCGGCGGCCCGCCAGCCGCACCAGGTCGGCCACCAGGTCGTCGTGCGCGTCCGCGAAGTGCGTCAGCATGGCGCCCTCCTCGACCGCGAGCGGGTCGGGTTCGGCGAGCGCCAACTCGTCGATGCCCACCTCCACCGCGTCCGCCGCGGTGCGGAGCGCCACCCGTGCGAGGTCGAGACGGAGGTGGACGCCGTCGCCGTCGGTCACGGGCGTGAGCCAGCCGGAGAGGGTGACGCGGGCGCGCACCCGGTCCCGGACCGCCGTCGGCGCGACATCGGTGAACTCCAGCAGCGCGGCGAGGCTGCCGCGCGGCGCGGCCGCGACCTGCGCCGTGAGCGGGCTGCCGGGCAGCGGGTGCAGGGTGAGGCCGCCGCCGGCGCTCACCCGGTGCATGGCGACCAGGTCGTAGCTCTGCTCGGTGGTGGTGAGGGACAGGGAGATCGCCCGGGCCAGCACCGAACGCACGTGTTCGGCGGCTGTCGGCTCGGGGGGCGGCGGGCCGGTGGTGATGCTCAACGGGACTCCAGGGCAGGCGGGTTCGGGTGAGCCGGGCAGAGCGTGGCGGGTCGGCGCGAGAGAGACCACCCCTCTCGCGAGTGAAGTAAGGCTAACCTTACTTCTCTGTGGGTGGGAAGAGGCGCCCGCCCTGTGTCCTCGCCCCGGGCCGTGCGCCGTGCCCCGCCCCCGATGCCCCTCCTCAGCCGGCCCGGCCGCGCGGCACCAGCCAGAGCAGGGCGATACCGAGCAGGTAGACCCCCAGTGTCGGGAGCGGCAGGCCGAACTGGCCGTGCTCCTCCGGGCCCCCGATGGTGATGCCGAGCAGCCCGGGCACCGCCAGCGCGAGCCCGAGGCACGTCATCGCCAGTCGCACCCCCCGCCGCCGTACGCCCTTCTCCTCCGGTCCCGCGTCGGCCTCCGACCCGGCCGGGAGCGGCAACCCGCGCTCCGCCGGGCCGAACACGAGCACCAGCACCAGCAGCACCAGCAGCAGGCACCCCAGCCACGGCACCCGCCACAGCAGCCACTCCGCCGAGCCCACCGCCGGCTGCGGCAGCAGCCCGGGCGGGTACAGCACCACGGCGGCCACCACCACCGCCGCCATGTGCCACAGGAACACCGTCAGGGCCACCAGGTTGACGGCGACGACCACCGTCCATGGACGCCGCCGGTCCAGCCACCGTTCGACCGGCGGGCGCAGCAGCAGCGCCAGCCCGGTCTGCGTGGCCGCGAGGGAGAGCAGCGCGAACGTCGGCGGCGCCGTGTTCTGCACGTCCTCACCCGGCACCGTGACCATGCTCACCGGGTACGGCCCGAGGACCGTGCACCACAGCAGCACCAGCAGCGCGCCGC
>NZ_WMLF01000013.1 GCF_014156695.1 Streptomyces durbertensis
GTTCTGAGGGATGACTTGCGGGCGGGTCGGCGCGTCTATCGTCGTACCGCCAGCGGGCGTCGCGAGCGTCGTCACGCCGAACGGGGATCCACGCCGGTACCGCCTCCGCCGCCGCTGTCTGCGCGCGCCGACCACGCGCGCATCCGAACTCCGGCTTCCGGGCCGCTTGTCGGGACCGCGCCCCGGGCCGGTCCCGTGCGACCCGTGGACTGCCGGCCGTGAAAGGGCGGTTGACGTGTTCTGGTGGAAGAACAAGCGGGTGCGGATCGCCGCGATCGTGTTGGCGGTGCTGGGCATCGGCTCCCTGGTCGCCTACCAGGTGATCAGCGCCCGGTGGGTGGACAGGATCTCGCCGGCCGAGGCGAGAGCGGCGGGCGGCGACGACGGCAAGCGGGGCGCGACCGGAGGGGTCGACTGCGAGAAGGCCAGGTGCGTGGCGCTGACCTTCGACGGAGGGCCCGGCCGGGACACCCCGGAGCTGCTGGACCTGCTCAAGCGGGAGGAGGTCCCCGCCACGTTCTTCCTGCTCGGCCGCAAGCACATCGAGCGCTACCCCGACACCGTGCGCCGGATAGCCGAGGAGGGCCACGAGGTCGCCAACCACACCTGGAACCACCCCCGGCTCACCGAGGTGTCGGCCGACGAGGTGCGCACCGAACTGACCCGCACGCAGAAGGCGATCGAGGACCTGACGGGCGTCACCCCGACCCTGATGCGCCCGCCGCAGGGCCGGACGAACAAGGACGTCTCGGAGATATGCCGCGAGCTGGGACTGGCGCAGATCCTGTGGAGCGTCACGGCGAAGGACTACTCGACGACCGACTCGGCCCTGATACGCAAGCGGGTGCTCGACCAGGTCGAGCGGGACGGGATCATCCTCCTGCACGACATCTACGACGGCACGGTCCCGGCGGTGCCGGGCATCATCAGCGAGCTGAAGGAGCGCGGCTACACCTTTGTCACCGTGCCGCAGCTGCTGGCGCCGGGGTCGGCGGAGCCGGGCAAGGTCTACCGCTGAGACCCGCGCCGAGGAGGAACGGCGGCGGGGAGGTGCCGGCGGACGGCACCTCCCCGCACACGTGTCGGCCGCGGACCGTGGGTCGGTCGCGAGCCGTGTGTCAGTCGCGGATGACCGCGGGTCAGTCGCGGACGGCGGACGTCGCGCGGCGGCGGCGCAGCGCGAGGTAGCCGCCGGCGCCGAGCAGCGCCGCGGCGGCGGCCGCGAGCGCGCCGACCGGGGCGCCGGCGCCGGTCTCGGCCAGGTCGCCGCCGCCACCGCCGCCCTGCGGCTTGTCACCGGCGGGCGCGCCCGGCGTGGGCTCGCCCGACGGGGCGGGCTTGTCGCCCGGGGTCTCGCCACCCGGCGTCTCCCCACCCGGCGTCTCGCCACCGGGGGTCTCGCCGCCCGGCGTCTCCTCACCCGGGGTCTCCTCGCCCGGCGTGGACCCGCTGGGCTCGGGCTCCGGCTCCTCGCCGCCCGGCGTGTCCTCGTCCTCGCAGTCCGACCAGAACACCTTGTGCTTGGCGGCGCCCTTCTGGCCCTCGAACTTCCAGTACAGCTTGTAGTGGCCGTCGGCCAGCTTGAGGTCCGAGCTGCGGCCGTGGCCCTTGTCGTCGAGGGTCAGCGTGCCCTCCTCGGCGAGCTTGTCCTTGACGCCGGTCGGGGGCATCTCGACGATCCGCCAGCTGACCTCCTGGACGGCGTCGAAGCCGAACGCGTCGAGGTAGAACTCGCAGACCTTGGGCTCGTTCTTGCGGAACTCCTCACCGGTGGAGGACTTGTGGATCTTCACGGTGCCGTTGTCGCCTGGGGCGGCGTACGCGGCGGGGGCGAGCAGCAGGGAGGCCGCCGTGGCAACGGAGACGGCGGCCACCGAGGAGCGGGTGCGCATGGGCATACCAACTTCACGTCAAAGGGGGAACACTGCGCGGGGGGTGAACCTCGCAGCATTCGCCGCTCGGAGCCGCCGGTCAACCGGTTGGCGCGCGCACCCACTCCATTGATACGCAGGCGCAACACTGGCTTCGCCACCGACGGGACGAGTTGGCACGACTTGCCGATTTTGTCCGCACACGACCGCCGCCGCGCCCGCCGGGGTTCGGCGGGCGCGGCGGCAGGTGTCGGTTTCCGGGACGGCCCCGGACGGCCCGGGTGCCCCGGGGCGGGTCAGTACGGGCCGTTGACGTTGTCGATGGAACCGTAGCGGGCCGCGGCGTAGTTGCAGGCGGCGACGATGTTGGCGACCGGGTCGTACTGGTCCTTCTTGGTCCCGGGCACGTGGTACGCGTCGAACGTCGGCTTGATCACCTGGAGCAGGCCCTTCGAGGGCACGCCGTTGCGGGCGTTGATGTCCCAGTTGTTGATCGCCCGGGGGTTGCCGCTGGACTCCCGCATGATGTTGCGGTGGATGCCCTGGTAGGTGCCGGGGATGTTGTTGGCCTTCATGATGTCCAGCGCCTCCCGGATCCAACCGTCGAGGTTGTTCGGGTAGCTCTTGGCGGCGGCGGGCGCGGTGCGGGCGGCGCTGCGGCTGGCGGCCGGCTTGGCCTGGGCGCGGTCGGCCGTCGCCCTGGCCTTGCTCGCACCGAGGCTCAGGCGCTGGCCGGGGAAGATCAGGCCCGGGTCGTCGCCGACGACCTTCTTGTTGGCCTGGTAGAGGGTCTGCCAACCGCCCTTGACCTTGTGGCTGGTGGCGATGCCGTGCAGGGTGTCGCCGCTGGCGACGGTGTAGCTGCCGGCGGCGGCCTTCGACTTCGCGGCCTTGGCGGCCTGAGCCGCCTTGGCGGCCTTGGCCTCGGCGGCCGCCTGGGGGGCGGCGGCCTGCGGGGCGGCGGCCTGCGGGGCGGCGACGGTCGCCGGCGCGGCGTTGGCGGTTCCGGCGGTGATCAGCGGCGCGGCCGCTGCCGCGCCACCGGCGGTGAGGGCGATGGAGACCTTGGAGACCTGACGGGAGACCAGGGGTTGACGCGGACGACGGTGACGGCCACGAGACATAGGTGTGTCCTCTCCTACGCCTGCGAGGTGAGCTGTCGGATTCGGGCTGGAGTTGCCCGGCCACTCCCGTCGCGCGCACGGCGCTCCGGGGGTGGCTTCACCCCAAGCCGGCCTGCGGACCTCCGCGGCACGGCACGTACCTGGTTCCCCCGCTCCCGCCGCGTTCGAGACTGCTGTCCGTGCCGACCGACCGGGCGGCGGGATTCGGCGTGCCGGTGGTAGGACCACCGCCATGGGGTGCGGTGGCGGGGCAACGTAAACACAACGGAAAAGCCGGCACAAGGAGTGGTAAGCGCGGGTGTCGGCGTTCGGACATGAACACGACGCGATTTCGGGACGGTACGCGGTTGATCCTGTTCCGAGCGTGAGGCGTGATCCGGAACGCGGTTTTCAACTTCCACTCTCACCTGCGCGTTTGACGGAACGACAGAAAATCAACGCGAAGTGCAATTGCACCGCGGGGAATTATGGTGTGACCCCGCCCACGCTCACTTCCGTGAGTGTTTTTACAACACCCAGCAGATCATTCACCAAACCATAGAGGGCAATACGGACATAGCCTGGATCGTCCGTTTTGCCGTTTCCCCGCGAGCGCCCGGACTCACACGTCCGGTTCCGGCTCCGGACGGCCGTCCTCCCCGAACCACCGCGCGAGCTTCCCGCGCCGACCGACGGCCCGCAGCCGCTGCTCCGCCGCCGCCCTGGTGTGCACGGTGGCGATCAGCAGCATCTCGTCCCCGGCGTGCAGCACCGTCTCCGGGCGCGGCACGAGCGGCACGCCGTCCCGCACGATCAGGCTGACCACCGCCGGCGCCGGCAGCCGCAGCTCGAACACCGTGACCCCGTGCAGTTTCGAACGCGGCGGGATGGTGAGCGTCAGCAGGTCGGCGTCGAGCACGTCCAGCGGCGCCGTCTCCACCTGCACCTCCCGCAGGTTGTCCGTGCGGGTCAGCCCGAGCAGGCGGGCCGCCGCCGGCAGGGTGGGCCCCTGGAGCAGGGTGAACGCGACGACCAGAACGAAGACGATGTTGAGCAGGTCCCGCGCTCCCTCCACCCCGGCCACGATCGGGAAGGTCGCCAGCACGATCGGCACCGCGCCGCGCAGCCCGGCCCAGGAGATGAACGTCTGCTCCCGCCACGGCACCCGGAACGGCGTCAGGCACAGCACCACCGACAGCGGGCGGGCGACAAGCAGCAGGACAAGGCCGGCACCGAGCGCCGGCAGCACCGCCTTCGGCAGTTCGCTCGGCGTCACCAGCAGGCCGAGCATCACAAAAAGCCCGATCTGCGCCAGCCAGCCGGCGCCCTCCGCGAACGACCGGGTCGCCGCCCGGTGCGGCAGCGTGGAGTTCCCCAGCACCAGCGCGGCGAGGTAGGCGGCGATGATGCCGCTGGCCTGCGCCGCGCCCGCCGCCGCGAACGCGGTGATGCCGAAGCCGACCGCCGCCAGCGGGTACAGGCCGCTGGCCGGCAGCGCGATGCGCCGCAGCGCCACCGAGCCGAGCCAGCCGATCAGCAGGCCGACGCTCGCCCCGACCGCCAACTGGTAGACGACGTCCGCCACCACCCGCCCGGGCGCGGGCAGTTCGGCGGCCGCCGTGCTGAACACCAGCACCAGGATGATCGCGGGTGCGTCGTTGAAGCCGGACTCCGCCTCCAGCAGGCCGGTCACCCGCCTCGGCAGCGGCAGCGACCGCAGCACGGCGAACACCGCCGCCGCGTCCGTGGAGGCGACGATCGCGCCGAGCAGCAGCGCGAGGTGCCAGTCGAGACCGAGCAGCAGATGGGCACCGGTGGCCAGCGCGAGCACGGAGACGGTCACGCCCACCGTGGCCATCACCCCGGCAGGCAGCAGCAGCAGCCGCACGGTCGACCACTGCGTGGTGAGGCCACCCTCGACGAGGATCACCGCGAGCGCGGCGGCGCCGAGCGCCTGCGCGAGCTGCATGTCGTCGAACGGCAGGCCGAAACCGTCCTCGCCGAGCAGCACCCCCACCCCGAGGAACAGCAGCAGCGCCGGCAGGCCGACCCGGTGCGCGACGCGCGCGGCCGCGATGCTGGCCAGCAGCACCACACCGCCCACCAGCAGCACCTGGTACAGCGTCGCCAACGTCACCGCACGCCTCCCGCCTCCGTCGACACCGTCCCGCGGCGGAGCCGGGCCAAAACCGACTTCCCGCCCATCATGCCCTAATCGGGACGCGCCGCCCCCTCGTCGCCGCTCCGAGAAACCACGAGGCCACCCGTCGACCGACGGCCCAACCGAGCGCCCCGACCGACAGCCCCGCCGCCCCCGACGGAACCACAGACACGGAACGGCCGGTGACCCGGCCCCCTCACCCGCGAGGAAGCCGGCCCACCGGCCGGGCGGAACCGCACACGCGGGCCGTTCAGAGCCGCCGCACGTCGGCCCCCGCGTTGTGCATCATCCGCTGCAGCACCTTCAGCGTCGCCAGGTACTCCTCGTCCGAGATCCCCGCGTGCACCTTCTCCCGGCTCTCCTGCTGCGTCCTCGCCGCACGCCCGTGCAACTCCCGGCCCTCGTCGGTGATCCGCAGGCGGCCGCCCTCCTCCTCGACGCCGACCTCCTCGACGAGCAGCCCCCGCTCCACGAGCAGGTCGATGTCCTGGACGAGTCCGGCGCCCACGTCGAGGTTGTCCCGCTGGGCGGCGACCACCTCGTCGCGGGTGGCGCCGCCCCCGCTCAGCAGTACCTGGTGCAGCACCCACCACTGGGGCTGGGTGATCCCGATCGCCGCGAGCCGGCCCCTGACGTACGCCATCAGCGTCTTGTTGGCCGCCCACGTCCAGTACCCGACCGGCTGCTTCACCAGTTGCCCGTCCTCGTGCGAGTAGCGCATGCCCGGCTGACCCTCCTCGAGTCGGTCCCGTGGGTCGGGACCGTCACGGCGAACCTAGGAGTTCAAGTCCGATGGAGGTCAACCGCGGAAACGCGCCACCCGGCTGGCCGGATCTACCGGTCGCCGGTGGGCGCCGGGAGGGGCGCGATCTCCCGGTCGAAGTAGCTCCCCAGGTCCTCTCCGGCGGCGTACAGGTCGCGGAGGAACGCCCGGGACCGTTCGACGGCCTCCGGGTCGGTGTACCGCGTGGCGCCGTCCGGCACGCCCTCGTCGGTGTAGTCGAGGACGTACACGGCCTCGGCCCCCAGCACGCACAGCTCGGGCAGCGGCGCCGTGTCCTCGTGCCCGGCGACGCGGTCGGCTTCGAGCACCGAGACCCGCTCCCCGTACGCGTACTTCACCCGCAGGACGTTCAGCTCCCACTGCACGTACGGCGTGACGGGCCGTTCGACGATCCGCACCCGGTGGTGGCCGAAGCCGGACTCCCCGATCCTGTCGAAGTACTCCTCGTACTCCGGGCGCAGCTCCTCGACCAGCCGCAGCGACTCCGCCCAGTCACCGCGGCGGAACGCCAGCCAGCTCGGGAAGTCGCCCTCGTCGTAGTGCTGCATCCGTTCGAGCTTCCAGAAGCCTTCGGCGCCGATCCGCCAGAAGCGTTCCATGAAGTCGGGTGTGTACGCGGCCTGTGCGAGCCGCGCGCCGTCCGCACCGCCGACGAGCTCCTTCATGATCCCCATGAGGGGATCGAAGCAGACCGCGCGATCTCCCGGCACGCCCACTTCGCGCCATTCGGCGCGGAGTCGCACCCCGGCGATCAGCTCGGTCCGGTGGCGGGGCCGTCGGACGCCTCGCCCGCCGCCCGGCGGTACTCGGCGTTGATGCGCTGCGCTTCCTCCAGCTGGTCCTCGAGGATGATGATGCGGCAGGCGGCCTCGATCGGGGTGCCCCGGTCCACGAGCTCGCGGGCGCGGGCGGCGATCCGCAGCTGGTAACGGGAGTACCGGCGGTGCCCGCCCTCCGAGCGGAGCGGGGTGATCAGACGGGCCTCGCCGAGGGCCCGGAGGAAGCCCGGGGTGGTGCCGAGCATCTCGGCGGCCCGCCCCATGGTGTACGCGGGGTAGTCGTCGTCGTCAAGACGATCACTGAGTGGAGTGTTTGCTGCTGCCATGTCACCTCGTCGTGCGCAACGCGTCGAGAGGCCCTGGTGCCGTACGGCACCAGGGCCCCGAAGGAAATGAAACACCATCTGTCGGCCTTCGTGCTCTGCCGACCTTCTGTTGTCCGCTATCCGGTCCGACAAGGGGAGGGATGCGGGGATCGCGACTGCGTAACCGGGGACCACCATCCAATCGGGGGTCTTGCGGCACCCGACCGAGTGCTACCCGGGCCGGGCGATCCTGATGGCGTCTGCTCCTCCGTCCTTGCTCGGTGCCGTTGGCGGCCCCTCGACCTGCGGGCCGCCCGGTGCGGCTCTCCACTCCGTCGCCGTGCTGTGAAGACCTCGGCCTCGGAGCTCCGGAGCCGCACCGATCTGCGAACTTCTGGTACTGCTACCCGGCAGTTCGTGTCTGCCGGTCTCACTTGACCTTTCCGACAAGAAGAAGGCTAACCACCTCGGACGGCAATGTCTACTCTGACAAGAGCAGATTTCCTGTGCTCGCCTTCGTCGGCAAGGCCGTGAGACGACCGGAGACGTGGTGAGGGCCCGACCGAAGCGCTTCGGTCGGGCCCTCACCACGTCTGGGGAACGGTTCTGCCGCCCGCCCTCACACCGCGGGGGCGGCGGTCGCACCTCCCAGGAGCGCCGAGGCGTTCTGGAGCGCGGTGGGGGCGGCCACCGGCGGGGCCACGGAATCCTGGTGACAGGTGAAGCCGAGGCGCGTCAGCGCCCGGACGACCTCACCGCTGGAGAAGTCGCGGCGGTCCTGACCGGTGATGACCTGGCCGACCTGCTTGACCGGGTAGCGGCGACGTCCGATCGTGACGGACTCGCCGGTGACGGGCTCGGGCGCGACGCCCGCCATGGACGCCAGTACGTCACTCTTGGTCAGCTCGAACGGGTACCGGGCGATGACACAGCGCATCTTTGCCTCACAGGAAGGAAGAAGGAAGAACGGGCGGACGGGGCGGATGGATCAGCGGGCGAGGAGGACGTCCCGCACCCGGACCCGGTCGGTTTCAGCGGCTCTGGGCGGCCGCGCCGAGACCGGGGCGCCGCTGCCCCCTGCGTCGGCCCGCTTCACCGCCGGCCGCGTCCTGACCGCTGCGGCCCCGGCCCGGACGACTCCGCCGGCCCCGAGTGCCCGGGGACGAGGAGGACCCGCCCCGGGAGCGCTCCCCGGCCGGCGGGGTGATGACCACCGGCACCCCTGACGGGGCCTGGGCACCGGTGATGCGGCTCAGCTCCGCCTCGCCCGAACGCACCTGGGCGATCCGGGGGGTGATGCCCGCCGAGGCCATCAGCCGGCTCATGTCGCGACGCTGGCCGGGGGTCACCAGGGTGACGACGCTGCCGGACATGCCGGCCCGGGCCGTCCGACCGCCGCGGTGCAGGTAGTCCTTGTGGTCCCCGGGCGGGTCCACGTTGACGACCAGGTCGAGATCGTCGACGTGGATGCCGCGCGCCGCGACGTTGGTCGCCACCAGTACCGTCACATGGCCGCTCTTGAACTGCTCCAGGGTCCGGGTGCGCTGCGGCTGGGACTTGCCGCCGTGCAGGGCCGCGGCGCGGACACCGCTGCTCAGCAGGTGTGTGGCCAGCCGGTCCACCGCGTGCTTGGTGTCGAGGAACATGATCACTCGGCCGTCGCGTGCGGCGATCTCCGTGGTCGTCCGGTGCTTGTCCGCGTCGTGCACGTGGAGTACGTGGTGCTCCATCGTGGTGACCGCGCCCGCCGACGGGTCGACGGAGTGCACCACCGGGTCCGTCAGGTAGCGGCGGACCAGCAGGTCGACGTTGCGGTCGAGGGTCGCCGAGAAGAGCATCCGCTGCCCGTCCGGACGCACCTTGTCGAGCAGTGCGGTGACCTGGGGCATGAAGCCCATGTCGGCCATCTGGTCGGCCTCGTCGAGCACCGTGACGGCGACGTCGGTCAGCCGGCAGTCGCCCCGCTCGATCAGGTCCTGGAGCCGCCCGGGTGTCGCGACGACCACCTCGGCCCCGGAGCGCAGCGCCCCGGCCTGCCGGCCGATGGACATCCCGCCGACGACGGTGGCCAGCCGCAGGCTCACCGAGCGGGCGTAGGGGGTGAGCGCGTCGGTGACCTGCTGGGCGAGTTCGCGCGTGGGGACGAGGACGAGGGCGAGCGGCTGCCGGGGCTCGGCACGCCGCCCGGCGGTCCGGGCCAGTACGGCGAGGCCGAAGGCGAGCGTCTTGCCCGAGCCGGTGCGGCCCCGGCCGAGTACGTCGCGACCGGCCAGGGAGTTCGGCAGGGTCGCCGCCTGGATCGGGAACGGCACGGTCACGCCCTCGTGGCCCAGCGTGGCGAGCAGCCGCGCGGGCATGGCCAGGTCGGCGAACGACTCGGCCGCGGGCAGTGCGGGCGTGATCGTCTTCGGCGGCGCGAACTCGCCCTGTACGGGCCGTCGCGCCGGTCGGCCTCCGTAGCCGTTGGCGCGGCGCGGGCCACCGGAGCGATTGCCTCCGGCGCCTCCTCCGAAGCGGTCATATGTACGGGATGTGTGGGCACGCTTCATGCGGAACCTTCCTTGACGGGGCGCGTAGCAAGGGGTTCCCGCAGCGGATGAGCGGCGCAGAGAATCTCGAGACGAGCCGAATACGATGAGGGCCGGGACGGGGTGACGGAAAACAGAACCGGTCACCGGTCGGCGATGCGGCGGGGCCTTTCCGTAAGCCGGAAACGCGGCGAGCCGGGGCCCGCACCCCAGAGGTGCGGGCCCCGGCTGCGGAGTACGCGTCAGCGCCGGTGTCAGGCGGGAACGATGTTCTCGGCCGTCGGGCCCTTCTGGCCCTGCGCGATGTCGAAGGACACCTTCTGGCCTTCCTGGAGCTCACGGAAGCCCTGGGTGGCGATGTTCGAGTAGTGGGCGAAGACGTCGGGGCCGCCGCCGTCCTGCTCGATGAAGCCGAAGCCCTTTTCGGCGTTGAACCACTTCACGGTGCCGTTGGTAGCCATGTTCGTTTCTCCTTCGGAGACGGTTTCAGCAATTCACTCTCTGCGAATCGCGTGTCGCCGTGATGATTAGTCCGTCGGAAATGAACCCTCTGGCAACCACACCTGCAACTGATGTCGACAGTAGCACGCCATGACCGGCCCTGCACGGAAGGCGATTCCTCACCTCCCGCCAGTCGAGGAATACTCGCCGACCCTCGCGCCTATTTCTCATTCGGCGAGCACAGATATTGCTCCTCGGCGGGCGCGTTCTTCCTCGCGCACGGACGTCACGAGACCTTCAGCAGGGCGTCTTCGCGCCACTTGAGGATCTTGTCGAAGCTGACCACCGCGCCGTCGCCCGGGCGGTTGCGGAAGCGGGCGTGGTCGGAGAGCGCCTCGATGAGGTGGAGGCCGCGACCGCTCTCGGTGTCGACGGGGGCGGCACGGGGCTTCTCCGCCGGATGCGGCGAGACGGGGGCGGGGAAACCCGGCCCGTGGTCGGCGACCTCGATGCGGCACATGTCGCCGTCGAGGAAGGCGGTGACGCGGTACTGGTCGGTGCGGCGGTCGGTGGCGCCGCCGTGCTCGACGGCGTTGGCGCACGCCTCGGACAGCGCGAGGGAGAGTTCGTAGGCGATGTCCTCGTCGACACCGGCGGTCTCCATCGTGCCGAGCAGGAGGCGTCTGGCGAGCGGGACGCTCGCCGCCTCGCGACGCAGGTGCAGGGACCACCAGATGCTCATGCTCCAGCCTCCCGGCTGCGGTCGGTCACACCGTGGCTCGACATACCGTTACGTATTGCCCTTCTCGACCACGCGTAAGCCTGGGGTTGACGTCGTGGCGCTCGTTTGGCGGATGCGTGACGGCGACGGCCGGGTGTAGTCGGTGTGTGTGGCGATGAGATGATGTGGGCGCCATGTACGTGCCCGTCGTGCGCGCGAGCGCAGGTCTGCGACTGCTGAGGGCCGCGGTCTTCACCGCGGCCTGTGTCGCGTTGTCCGCCGCCGCGCACCTGGTGGCGGGCGGTGGCGCGGTGCCGCTGTGGACGCTGGGTGTCGCGGTCGCGGCGGTGTTCGCCGTCGCGGCGCCGCTGGCCGGCCGGGAACGCGCGCTGCCGGGCATCGCCGCCGGACTGGCCCTCGGCCAAGTGGCCCTGCACACGCTGTTCACCACCGGGCACCTGCTCGCCGCCCGCGGCTCCCGTGACGACGGCCGGCTGATCGAACTCGCCCGCGGCCTGCTCTGCGGCGAGCGGGCGGCGGCACTGAGCCTGCCGCAGGCCCGCGCCGTCCTCGCCGACGCCGGACTCGGCCACCACGCCTCGGCCGCCGCGCACACCACGGCCGACCCGCAGCTGGCCTTCTCGGTGCTGGACTGCGTGCGGTTCGCGGTGCGCGGCGCCCTCGCGACGGCCACCGGCCCGATGCTGCTGGGCCACCTGGCCGCCGCGGTGGCGGCCGGCTGGCTGCTGCGCCGCGGTGAGGCGGCGCTGTGGCGGCTGGTGCGGCTGTCGGTGCTGGTCGTGGACGGCGTGCTCGGCGAGTTGTCGCTGCGCGCGCTGCGGGACGCGCTGGCCTGGGCCCGGGCGCTGGTCGCGCTGCGGGCGGGCGACACACCGGCGCGGGTCGGGCGCGCCGAGGAGGACGGGAGCCGTACGCCGCCGGAGCCGGAGGCGCTGCGGCACGCGGTGGTACGTCGCGGACCGCCCGCCCGCCGGCAGGACTTCGCGCCGACGGCCTGACGCGCCACCCGGGTACCGGGATGCGCGGCCGTGCCGTGTTTCATCCCATTCCGCCACATATGTGGAGTACCCAGAACATGTGGATTCCCATGCATCGGGCGGCGACGACTCTCGGAGTGAGCGCGTTCGCCGTGCTCGCGCTCGCCGGTCCCGCCCTCGCGCACGTCACCGTGGACCCCGCCCAGGCACCCGCCGGCGGCTACGCCACGATCAACTTCAAGGTGCCCAACGAGCGCGACAACGCCTCGACGACCCGCCTGGAAGTCACCCTGCCCACCGACCAGCCGCTCACCTCGGTCATGCCGGAACCGGTGCCGGGCTGGGAGGTGAAGGTCGACAAGGGCCGGCTGGACAAGCCGCTGGAGAGCCACGGCCGGAAGATCGACGAGGTCCCCGTCAAGATCACCTGGTCGGGCGGCAGCATCGACCCGGGCACCTTCCAGCGCTTCCCCGTCTCCGTCGGGCGGCTGCCCGAGGACGCCGACCGGCTGGTCTTCAAGGCGGTGCAGACGTACGACAACAAGGAGGTCGTGCGCTGGATCGAGGTACCGGACGGGGACACCGAACCGGACAACCCGGCACCCGTGCTCGCCCTCGGCGAGCCGGCCGCGGACCACCACGGCGGCGGCGCGCACTCCGGCGACTCGGCGGACGCCCGCGACGCGAAGGACACCCGGTCCGGCGACGCGCCGCAGAAGGAAGCAGCCGCGAGCGACGTCACCGCGAGCGACCCGACCGCCCGGCTCCTCGCCGGGATCGGCATCGCCGCCGGTGTCGGCGGCATCGCCTTCGGCGTGCTGGCCGGCCGCCGCCGGACGGGCGCGGAGAAGTCGTGACGGCCCATCACCGACCACCCCACGGAAGACGAGGGAGACCTCCCATGCGATCCACCACCGCGCACACCCGCCGCCGCGCCGGTCTGGCCCTGGCGCTCGCGGCGGCGCTGGCCGTCGGCGCCACCGCCTGCGGCTCGGACGGCGGCTCCACGTCCGGCACCCCGGCCGCCGAGGCGTCCAAGGGCACCGACGGCAAGCAGGGCGTCGTCCTCGACCGGCCCTTCGAGAAGCCCGACATGATCCTCACCGACACCGACGGCGAGGAGTTCGACCTGATCGAGGAGACCAAGGGCAAGCCGACGCTCGTCTACTTCGGCTACACCAACTGCCCGGACGTCTGCCCGCTGACGATGAGCAACATCGCCTTCGCCAGGTCGCAGCTCCCGAAGGCCGACCAGGACAAGCTCCAGGTCGTCTTCGTCACCTCCGACCCGGAGCGGGACACCCCGGAGGAACTCGGCAAGTGGCTGAAGAGCGCCGCCCCCGGCAGCATCGGCCTGACCGGGGACTTCGACACCATCCAGGCCGGCGCGCGTTCCGTCGGCGTCGCCATCGAGCCCTCCTTCAAGGAGAAGAACGGCGACATCGTCTCGACCCACGGCTCCCAGGTGTTGTTCTTCTCCCCGAAGGACGACCGGGCCCACGTCCTCTACACCGAGGGCGTGACCGCCGAGACGTTCGAGAAGGACTTCCCCAAGCTCATCAAGGGAGAGAACCCGTGACCCGCCGCACCACCCGCACCGTCCTGCCCGCCGCGCTCGCCCTGACCGGCGCGCTGCTGCTGAGCGCCTGCGGCGGCTCCGACGACGGCGACCGCCCGGCCGCCGGGGACACCACCGCCGCGGCGCTGCCGAAGCTGAAGGCCACCGGCGCCTTCGTCCCCGAACCGCTCGACCGGAAGGCCGCCGGCGGCTTCCTCACCGTCACCAACTCCGGTGACGCCGCCGACAAGCTGCTCTCCGCGACCAGCGACGTCTCCGACGACGTGCAGATCCACGAGGTCGTCGACAACAAGATGCGGCAGGTCGACTCCTTCGACGTGCCCGCCAACGGGGAGTTGAAGCTGGAGCGCGGGGGAAACCACCTGATGTTCATGGAGCTCAAGCGCGACCTCGCCGAAGGCGACACCGTCAAGGTCGAGCTGCGCTTCGAGAAGTCCGCGCCGATCAAGCTGGACGTGCCCGTCAGGCCCCGGACGCACACCGCCGAGACCGCCGAGGAGGACGGCGGCCACGACAGCCACGGTGACCACGGCGGCGACAGCGGCCACGACGGCCACTGACCGCGCTCCCCGCCCCCTCTGGAGGTCCGATGCCCGCCACCGCGCCCCGCGTCACGCTCCGGCCGCTCCTCGCGGCCGCGGCGCTGCTGCTCGCGGTGCTCGGCGTGCTCGCCGGCGCCCCGCCGGCCGCCGCGCACTCGTCGCTGACCGGCAGCGAACCGGCGCAGGGCGCGGTGGTGGCGTCGGCCCCCACGACGGTCACCCTCGGCTTCTCCGAACAGGTCGCGCTGGACGGGGACTCGATCAAGGTCCTCGCGCCGGACGGGGAACGCGTCGACACCGGCGAGATCCAGGACCTGTGCAGCCCGGGACGCGTCCGGTACGGAGTGCCGCTGCGCGCCGACGTGCCCGACGGCACGTACACCGTCGCCTGGCGGGCCGTGTCGGCGGACAGCCACCCCGTCTCGGGCGCGTTCACCTTCTCGGTCGGCGCGCCGTCGGAGACGTCGGTCGTGCTGCCGGAACGGCAGGTCGGCGCCGGGCCGGTCGCGACGGCGTACGACGTGGCGCGGTTCGCCGCGTACGGCGGCCTGCTGCTGCTGGTCGGCGGGGCCGGCTTCGCGCTGCTCGCCTGGCGTGACGCGGCGGGGTCGCGCCCGGTGCAGCGGCTGGTGGTGGCGGGCTGGTCGACGCTCACCACGGCCACCGTCGCGCTGCTGCTGCTGCGCTACCCGTTCACCACCGGCGGCGGCTTCGCCGACGCGTTCGACCTGGGCGGGCTGCGGTCGGTGCTGGACACCAGGACGGGGACGGCGCTGCTGGCCCGGCTGCTGCTGCTCGGGGTGGCCGCGCTTTGTGTCGGCGCGCTGTTCGGCCCCTTCAACCGCCGGCCGGCGGCGGGCGGGAAGCGGGAGGAACGCGGCGGGTCCACCGGGTTCGCCGGGCTGCTGCTCGGCGGGTCGCTGACGGCCGTCGGGCTGGCCGCCACCTGGGCGGCGGCCGAACACGCCTCCGCCGGGCGGCAGATCGCCGTGGCGATCCCGGTCGCCGTCGCCCATCTGCTCGCCGTCGCGCTGTGGTGGGGCGGTCTCGCCGCGCTGCTGGTGGCGCTGCGGGGCGGCGCGCCGGTGCCGCGCGAGGCCGCGCGGCGGTTCTCCACCGTCGCGACGCTGTGTGTGCTGACACTGGTCGTCACGGGCGCCTACCAGTCCTGGCGGCAGGTCGGCGGCTGGTCGGCGCTCACCGGCACGGAGTACGGGCGGCTGCTGCTCGGCAAGCTGGCACTGCTGGCACTGCTGCTGGTCGCCGCCTGGTACTCCCGTCGCTGGACCCACCGCCTCGGCGAGCCCGCCGCCGAGGCCACCACCGAGCTCGCCGCCCAGGCCACCGCCGTGCCCGCGGCCGAGAGCGCCGCCGACGCCCGGCGGGAGGACGCGGCCGCGGAACGTGCGGAAGCGCTCACCGCGCCGGCCACCGGCCCGGCGGCCGGCGTCGCGGACGAACCGGACCCCGAGCGACGGGCGCAGCTGGCCCGTCAGGCGGCGGCCGTGGCGTCGGCGCGGCAACGGCGGGAGCGGGACGCCGACCCCGAGCGCGCCGGGCTGCGCCGCACGGTGCTCGTCGAGGCGGGGATCGCGGTGGTGCTGCTGGCGGTGACGACGTTGCTGACCGGGACCGAGCCGGCCCGCACCGAGGCCGCCTCGCGGGAGGTGGGCGGCCCCGCCGTGCCGGACCGCCCGGTGTCGCTCTCGGTGCCGTTCGACACCGGCGGCCCCGACGGCCGCGGCACCGCCCGGATCGACCTGGACCCCGGTCGGGTCGGCCCCAACACCCTGCACGTGCGGACGGACGTGGACGCGGAGGAGGTCAGGGTGGCGTTCACCCTGCCGAGCCGCGACCTGGGGCCGCTGTCGGTCTCGCCGGAGCCGTTCGGCGAGGGCGCGGAGGCACGGCGGCACTGGACGGCCGAGGACGTGCGGCTCCCGCTGCCCGGCGAGTGGCGGATCGCCGTCACCGTGCGCACCTCGGACGTGGACCAGGTGACCGAGACGACGGACGTGCGGATCGGCTGATGAGTACAGACGCCCCACGCGGCACACGCGGGAAGAGACCGGAAGAGAAGCGGGACGAGATGTCGGACGAGAAGGCGACCACCACCGAGGCCGAGCCGCCGCGCACGCGGGACCGGGAGGAGGCGGGCGGCGGCACGACGCTGTCGCTCTCCCGCCGCCGCCTGCTGGGCACGGTCGGCGCGGCCGGCGCCGGCGGGCTCGCGCTGGGCGCCAGCGGCGGCGCGCTCGCGCTCTCCCAGGGCCGCGACCCGGTGACCCCGCTGGCCAGCGTGGGCACCGGACGGCACACCTTCCACGGCACCCACCAGCCCGGCATCGTCGAACCCGGGCAGGCGCACGGCCATCTCGCCGCCTTCGACCTCGTGCCGGGCGCCGGCCGGAGGGAGGCCGCGGCGCTGCTGCGGCGCTGGTCCGCGGCGGCCGCCGCGCTGATGGCGGGCGAGCCCGTCGAGGGCGTGGCGGCGACCGGGATCGCCGACGACGCCGGCCCGTCCTCGCTGACCGTGACGTTCGGCTTCGGAGCCTCCTTCTTCGACCGGACGGGCCTCGCCGACCAGCGGCCGGCGGCGCTCGAACCGCTGCCGGAGTTCTCGGCGGACGAGTTGGACGGCCGGCGCTCCAACGGCGACCTGTGGGTGCAGGTCGCCGCCGACGACGGGCTGGTCGCCTTCGACGCGCTGCGGGTGCTCCAGCGGGAGACCGGCCGGGCGGCCCGCCTGCGCTGGCAGATGACCGGTTTCAACCGCACGCCGGGCGCCACCGACCGGCCGCGCACCGCGCGCAACCTGATGGGCCAGGTCGACGGGACCAACAACCCGCGCCCCGAGGACGACGACTTCGACAGGCACGTCTTTGTCCCGCGCGGCGGTGACCGGCGCAGCCCGGCGTGGATGGAGCACGGCTCGTACGCCGTCGTGCGCCGCATCCGGATGCTGCTGGACGAGTGGGACAAGCAGAGCCTGGAGCAGCAGGAGCGGGTGATCGGCCGCCGCAAGTCGGACGGCGCGCCGCTGTCCGGCGGCGACGAGCGCACCCCGCTGGACCTGGAGAAGACCGACGCGCGCGGGCGGCTGCTGGTGCCGTTCAACGCGCACGCCAGGGTCTCCGCGCCGGAGACCAGCGGCGGGGCGACGATGCTGCGCCGGCCGTTCTCCTACCACGACGGCTTCCTGCCGGACGGCGCCCCGGACGCGGGCCTGCTGTTCGTCGCCTGGCAGGCGGACCCCCAGCGGGGCTTTGTCCCGGTGCAGCGGAAGCTGGACCGGGGGGACGCGCTGTCCCGGTTCGTCCGGCACGAGGCGAGCGCGCTGTTCGCCGTGCCGGGTGGCGCCCCGGAAGGCGGCTACGTGGGCCAGCCGTTGCTGGAGGGGTAGGACGGGCCGGGCTTTCCTCCCCGCGTTTCCGGACGGTCTCGACCTGACCGCTGTTCAGTGAAACCGGCCACCGGCCGGCCGCGACGCTGGCATGCTGCGGTACCGCCAGCGTTCTGCCGTGGGGGGTTGGGGAGATGGAAGCGCGGGAAAGGCATGTCGTCGCCGGTGTCCGGTCGGACGGCGGCGTCCACTCGGCGTCGGACCTCCGGGACCACCTGGTGACGTTCCCGGAGCTGCGGCCGCACGTCGGGCTGCGCCGGGACGTGCCGGGCGACCGGGGGCCGGGGGACCTGCTGGACCTCGTGGTGATCGGTTCGGCGGCGCTGGTGCCGCCGACCGTGGAACTGCTGGGACGGGTGCTGACCGAGTGGCTGCGGGGGCGGCACGGCCGGGCGGACGTCGAGGTCCCGCTGCCGGGCTACCGGCCGCTGAAGATGCAGAACATACCGCTGCGCGGGATGACGCGGGAGGAGTTCGAGGGCTACACGGAGCTGGTGGTCCGACGGCTGGTGCTGGCCGGCCCGGGCGGCGGAGGCGGCGGGGGTGTTCCGCCCCTCGGATAACGGGCCCCGCCGGGCGCCGCGGCTGACTACTGTTGCGGTATGTCACCCGCGAGCCGCTTCACCTATCTGGGCCCCGAGGGAACGTTCACCGAGGCCGCCGTACGCACGCTGCCCGAGGCCGCCACCCGGGAGCTGGTCCCGATGGTCTCGGTGCCCGCCGCGCTGGACGCCGTACGCGCCGGTGAGGCGGCCGGTGCCCTGGTGCCGATCGAGAACTCGGTGGAGGGCGGCGTCACCGCCACCATCGACGAGCTGGCCTCCGGCGAGCCGCTGATGATCTACCGCGAGGTGCTGCTGCCGATCGCCTTCGCGCTGCTGGTCAGGCCGGGTACCCGGCTGGAGGAGATCAAGACCGTCACCGGTCATCCGGTCGCGCAGCCGCAGGTGCGCCGGTGGCTGGCGGCGAACCTGCCGGACGCGCTGTGGGAGTCGGCGGCGTCGAACGCGGACGGTGCCCGGCTGGTGCAGGAGGGCCGGTACGACGCGGCGTTCGCCGGCGAGTTCGCCGCGGCGACGTACGGGCTGGACGTGCTGGTGAGCGACATCCACGACGCGGAGAACGCGGAGACCCGCTTTGTGCTGGTGGGCCGGCCGGCCCGGCCGCCGGCGCCGACCGGCGCGGACAAGACGTCGGTGGTGTTCTGGCTGCGGGAGGACACCTCGGGCGCGCTGCTCGAACCGCTCCAGGAGTTCGCGTCGCGCGGGGTCAACCTGATGCGGATCGAGTCCCGCCCGACGGGCGAGGGCATCGGCCGGTACTGCTTCTCGGTGGACTGCGAGGGGCACATCCAGGACCGCCGGGTGGCCGACGTGCTGATGGGCCTCAAGCGGGGCTGCCGCGCGGTGCGGTTCCTCGGCTCGTACCCGAGGGCGGACGCGCGGCCGGCGACGCTGGGGCCGGGAGCGAGCGACGAGGCGTTCAGCGCGGCCGCGGACTGGGTGGCCCGCTGCATGGACGGACGCGGCTGACGGACGAGGCGGGCGGCCACGGCCCGGCGACGCGGACCCGCCGTCGGGCACGGGGTTTCCCACAGCCCGCCAAGAGTTATCCACAGGCTCCCCTTCGAGGGTGTGTACAAGTCGACACGCGCCGATCCGGCAGTGTCGACATATCCACGACACCGCGCCGCAAAGCGGGACGACCCGGGCATGCGCCCCACAAGCCCCCGCATCACCCCGCCTCCCGTGGATTGCACCCCGGGGTGGGTGAATTTCCCTCGAACGAGTAGCGATCCCTGGTTTGAATCGAGCAAGACACACCGCGGAACCCGGTACGGAGCACCACACCCCGCGCCACCTCGGATTTCCACAGGCCGACGACACAGCCTGTGGAAAACCCGAACGTACGGCCCACCGCTGTGGATAACACAGGGCGACCACTCCGGCCCCCACGGTGTCGGAGTCGGCTCGCCGGCGGACAGCTCCACCCCGCCGCCCGCGACCGGTGAACAGCATGAGGCACCGCAAAGCACGCATCAAGCACCGACCCGGCGGAAACACCGCGGTGGCGGACAAATCGACGTCCGGTCCTGCCGTGCGCCCGGCACCGGTAGCCTGGCCTGGTGATTGACCTTCGCCTGCTTCGTGAGGACCCGGACCGTGTGCGCGCCTCCCAGCGCGCCCGAGGAGAGGACGTCGACCTCGTCGACGCGCTCCTGAGCGCCGACGAGCGCCGTCGGTCCTCCAGCGTGCGCTTCGACGAACTGCGTTCGGAGCAGAAGCAACTCGGCAAGCTCATCCCCAGGGCGAGCGGCGACGAGAAGGCCGAGCTGCTCAAGCGCGCGGGCGAGCTGTCCGCCGCCGTGAAGGCCGCCGACGCCGCCCAGGACGAGGCCGCCGAGGAGACGCAGCGCCTGCTGCTCAGGCTGGGCAACCTCGTCCACCCGGACGTGCCCGTCGGCGGCGAGGACGACTTCACCGTCCTGGAGACCGTCGGCACGATCCGCGACTTCGAGGCCGAGGGCTTCACCCCCCGCGACCACCTGGAACTCGGCCAGCTGCTCGGCGCCATCGACGTCGAGCGCGGCGCGAAGGTCTCCGGCTCGCGCTTCTACTACCTCACCGGCGTCGGCGCCCTGCTGGAGCTGGCCCTGGTCAACGCCGCCATCGCCCAGGCCACCGAGGCCGGCTTCGTCCCGATGCTCACCCCCGCGCTGGTCAAGCCGCGCGCGATGGAGGGCACCGGCTTCCTCGGTCAGGCCGCCGAGAACGTCTACCACCTGGAGAAGGACGACTACTACCTGGTCGGGACCTCCGAGGTCCCCCTCGCCGCCTACCACATGGACGAGATCGTCCCCGCCGAGCGGCTGCCGCTGCGCTACGCCGGGTTCTCCCCCTGCTTCCGCCGCGAGGCCGGCACGTACGGCAAGGACACCCGGGGCATCTTCCGGGTGCACCAGTTCGACAAGGTCGAGATGTTCTCCTACGTCGACCCGGCCGACGCCGAGGCCGAGCACCGGCGGCTGCTGGAGTGGGAGAAGCAGTGGCTCACCGGTCTGGAGCTGCCGTTCCAGGTCATCGACGTGGCCACCGGCGACCTCGGCGCCTCCGCCTCCCGCAAGTACGACTGCGAGGCGTGGATCCCCACGCAGGGCAAGTACCGCGAGCTGACCTCCGCCTCCAACTGCGACGAGTTCCAGGCCCGCCGGCTGTCGATCCGCATGCGGGACGGCAAGCACGTCAAGCCGCTGGCGACGCTCAACGGCACGCTGTGCGCGGTGCCGCGCACGATCGTCGCGCTGCTGGAGAACCACCAGCAGGAGGACGGCTCGGTGCGCGTCCCCGAGATGCTGCGGCCCTACCTCGGCGGCCGCGACGTGCTCGAACCGGTCGCCGGGTGAGCTTCCCCTACCGGCTGGTCGCCACCGACCTCGACGGAACCCTGCTGCGCCGCGACGGCTCCGTGTCGTCGCGCACCAGGGACGCCCTCCGCGCGGCCACCGACACCGGAGCCCTCCACCTCGTGGTCACCGGCCGGAACGTGCCGTGGACGATCCCCATACTCGACGAACTCGGCTACACCGGCCTGGCCGTCTGCGGGCAGGGCGGGCAGCTCTACCACGCGGGTGAACGGCGGCTGCTGACCTCCGTCACGCTCGACCGGCGGCTCGCCGCCGCCGCGCTCACCGAGGTCCAGCGGATGACCGGCCCGCTGGCGCTCGCCGCGTCCCGGGACGGGCTGGCCGGCGAGGTCGTCGCCACCCGCGACTTCCTGGTCGTCGACGGCGGACTGCCGGTCCTGTGGACCGACGACCCGGCGGACATCCTGGCCGAGCCCGTCGCCAAGGTGTACCTCCAGCACCCGGTGCTGGACGACGACGCGCTCGCCAAGGCCGCCCGGGAGGCCGCCGGGCACCTCGTCGACGTGGTGATGGCCGGCGAGGGCGTCGTGGAACTGCTGCCGGCCGGGCTCACCAAGGCCACCGGCCTGTCACTGGCGGCCCGTCGCCTCGGCGTGACCGCGCGGGAGACGATCGCCTTCGGCGACATGCCGAACGACGTGCCGATGTTCCGCTGGGCGTCCTGGGGCGTGGCGATGGCCGACGCGCACCCGGAGCTGCGGGAGGTGGCCGACGAGGTCACCGCCTCGAACGACGCGGACGGCATCGCGCTGGTACTGGACCGCCTCCGCTCCGGCACCCCCGCGCCCGCCCTCGACTGAGACCGCCGGGCGGTCCGTCACCCGACACCGCCGGGTCCTGGCGGGTGCCGGGTGGCGGGCGGCCCGTCCCGCTACCCTCCGGTCTATGACGCGGACAGTGGTGATCAGTGGCGGCGGCACCGGCATCGGGTTGGCGGCGGCGCGCCGCTTCGCGGCGGACGGCGACCAGTTGGTCCTCGTGGGCCGGCGGCCGCACGTGCTGGAGGAGGCGCTGGCCGAGTTGCCCGGCGCGGCCGCCGTCGCCGCCGACCTGACCACCCCCGAAGGGGCCGAACGGGTCGAGAACTACCTCAGGGTGGAGTTCGGCGCCGTCGACGTGCTGGTGAACGCCGCCGGCGGCAACGGCGGCCTGGAGGACGCCGCCGAGCCCGCCCGCGACGGCGGGCTCGGCGCGGTCGCGCACGACTGGACGCTCAACTTCCGGCTCAACGTCCTCACCTCCGTCCTGCTCACCGACGCGCTGAGCCACCGGCTGGCCTGCCCCGGCGGCCGGGTGCTGTTCCTCGGCTCGATCTCCGCGCTGCGGGGCTCGGGCTCGTGCGCCTACGCCGCCGCCAAGGCGGCGCTGCACCCCTACGCCTTCGACCTGGCCCGCCGTCTCGGGCCGCACGGCGTCACGGTCAACGTCGTCGCGCCCGGCTACGTGGAGGACACCGGATTCTTCGGCGACTCGATGACCGAGGAGCGGCACCGCGAACTGGTCGCGGAGACGTTCACCGGCCGCGCCGGCAGGCCGGGCGACGTCGCCGAGACGCTGCACTGGCTCGCCTCCCACGCCGCCGGCCACGTCACGGGGCAGATCATCCAGGTCAACGGCGGCGCGTTCCTGGGACGTTGACCCGCCGCCGAGGCCGTCACCCGGCGCCGCCGCTCTCCCCGCCGCCGTCCTCCCCGTCGCGCCAGGTCTCCAGCAGCCGCAGCCAGATCTCGCTGATCGTCGGGTAGGCCGGGACGGCGTGCCACAGCCGCTCGACCGGCACCTCGCCGACCACCGCGACGGAGGCGGAGTGCAGCAGTTCGCTGACGCCCGGGCCGACAAAGGTGGCGCCGACGAGTACTCCGCGTTCCCGGTCCACCACCATCCGGGCGTGGCCCCGGTAGTCGTCGGCGAACAGCACGGCCCCCGACACCCTGCCGAGGTCGAAGTCGACCGCCCGGACGCGCAGTCCGCGCTCCTCGGCCTCCGCGACCGTCAGCCCGACGGCCGCCGCCTCGGGCACGCCGAAGACCACCTGGGTGACCGCGTCCCGGTCGGCGGTGGCCTGGTGGGCGCCCCAACGGGCGGTGTCCAGTTCGGTGCCGCCGTGGGCGCGGGCGGCGATGGCGGCACCGGCGATCCTCGCCTGGTACTTGCCCTGGTGGGTGAGGAGCGCCCGGTGGTTGACGTCCCCGACGGCGTAGAGCCAGTCGCCCGACACCCCGGTCACCCGCAGGGTGTCGTCCACCGGCAGCCAGGCGCCCGGTTCGAGACCGACGGTCTCCAGCCCGATGTCGTCGGTGCGCGGCCGCCGGCCGGTGGCGAACAGCGCCTGGTTGGCGACGAGTTGCCCGCCGTCGTCGAGTTCGAGGGTGATCTCGCCTTCCGGGTCGGGGCGTCGCACCCCGCCGACCGAGACGCCGAAGCGCACATCGACGCCGGCCTCCCGCAGCCCCTCGGCGACGTGCTCGCCGGCAAACGGCTCCATCCGCTCCAGCAGCCGCCCGCCGCGCACCAGCATCGTCACGTCCGCTCCCAACGCCTGCCACGCGTAGGCGAGTTCGACGGCCACGGGCCCGCCTCCGACCACCGCGAGCCGGCCCGGCACCTCTCGGGCTCCGGTGCCCTCCCGGTTGGTCCACGGCAACGCCTCGGGCAGCCCGGGAAGATCGGGCAGCGCGGCGGTGCTGCCGGTACAGACGGCCACGGCGTGCCGCGCGGTGAGCAGCCGCTGCACCCCGGCGGGCGTCTCCACGATCACCCGGCAGGGCCCGTCGATCCGCCCGTGGCCCCGGACGAACTCGGCACCGGTGGAGCGGATCCAGTCGACCTGCCCGGAGTCGTCCCAGTGCGCGGCGAACGCGTCGCGACGGCCGAGCACGGCGGCGGCGTCCAGGTCGCCCGTCAGCGCCTCCCGCGCGCCGGCCAGCCGCCGGGCCTCCGCGAGCGCCGTCGGCGGGCGCAGCAGCGCCTTGCTCGGCATGCACGCCCAGTACGAGCACTCACCGCCGGCGAGTTCGGATTCCACGACGGCGACGGACAGCCCGGCGGCGCGGACCCGCTCGGCGAGGTTCTCGCCGGGCGGGCCGGCACCCAGCACGATCACGTCATAGAGGTCCATGCGGCCATCATGACCGCGCGGCGCCGACCGGCACCGACGCCGCGCCCGACGCGCCGCCGGGGCGGGCGGGGGCGTGTGTGTGCCCGCTGCCTGCCCGCCCCGGGCGCCGGTTACTCCTCGCCCGCGAGGGTGAGGACCTTCAGTCGCTCGACGGCGTACCAGGTGCCGGCGACGGTGACCACGGCCAGCAGGATGCCGGCGGTGGGCAGCGCGACCGCGCTGGTCACCTCCACACCGCTGCCGACGATCCGGTCGACCAGCGCCAGGCCCCACTGCTGCACGCTCAGGGTGCGCGCGCCGGGCACGAAGTTGCCGAACAGCGCCTCCCAGACCAGCGCGTAGACCAGACCGATGATCACCGCGTTGCGGCTGACCGTGCCGAGCAGCAGGAACAGCGCGCAGTAGGCGACGGACGCCACGATCGTGCCGATCGCGAACGCCACCGCGATCTGCTGGCTGCCGCCGACCATGATCAGTCCGGCGAGCAGCACCGGCAGCGCCGCGAAGAGGAACGTCACGCCGACCGCGACGGTCAGCTTGGTGAGGATGATGGTGGACCGCTTGAGCGGCTTGGACAGCAGGTAGACGATCGAGCCGTCGTCGATCTCCGGGCCGATCGCGCCGGTGCCGACGATGACGCCGATCAGCGGGACAAGCGTGGCGAGTGCGAAGCCGCCGAGCAGGTTCGTCGCCACGCTGTCGTCGGCGACGCCGCTGAGTCGGAGGAGGAGGGCGATGGCCAGCAGCAGTGCCGGCAGGACGCAGAGGATGAGAGCGCGGCGTCGGCCGAGCAGAGCCCGGTAGGTGAGCCGGGCGACCGTGGGGTCGTACATGACACGTGGCTCCTTGCTAGGCCGAGACGAGGTAGGAGAAGACGGACTCCAGGGACTCGTCCGACGGCGAGACCGTCAGCAGCCGGATGCCGTGGCTGCGGGCGATGCGCGGGAGTTCCTGGGTGAAACGGCCGAAGTCGACGGCCTGCACACGCAGCGCCCGCTCCGTGAAGTCGAGTTCGATGCCGGCGGTGGAGGCGTCGGCGATGAGCGCGGCGGCCAGCGCCCGGTCGTCGCTGGAGCGGACGAGGTAGCGGTGCGGGCGGTCGGTCATCAGCCGGCGGATGCGGCGGAAGTCGCCGCTGGCGGCGTGCCGGCCCGCGACGATGACCTCGATGTGCGCGGCGAGCTGCTCGACCTCCTCCAGGATGTGCGAGGAGAACAGCACCGTGCGGCCGTCCTGGCCCATCCGCCGCAGCAGCTCCATCAGCTGCATGCGCTGGCGCGGGTCCATGCCGTTGAACGGCTCGTCGAGCAGCAGCACGGACGGCTCGTGCACCAGCGCGGAGGCCATCTTCACCCGCTGCCGCATGCCCTTGCTGTACGTGTTGATGCGGCGGTCGGCGGCGTACTCCATCTCGACCGTGGCCAGCGCGCGGGCGGTGGCGGCACCCGGGTCGGGCAGCCCGTGCAGCTCGGCGTTGGCGAGGACGAACTCCTGCCCGGTGAGGAAGTCGTACATCGCCTCCCGCTCGGGGACGAGGCCGATCTCGCGGTAGACCTCCTCGTTCTTCCAGATCGGCCGGTCGTCGAGCGTGACGCTGCCGGTGGAGGGGGCGAGGAAGCCGGCCATGAGGTTGATCAGGGTGGACTTGCCGGCGCCGTTGGGGCCGAGCAGGCCGGTGACGCCGGGCCCGACGTCGAAGGTGACGTCGTTGACGGCGACGACGTTGCCGAACCACCGGGAGGCGTGGTCGATGCGGATCGTGGTCACTGGGCTCTCCCTCGGGACCGGCTGGCGGACGTGGTGGTGAAGCGGCGGCGGGTCACAGGCCGGCCCTCCGGTAGCGGACGTTCAGCAGCGCGTACGAGCCCGCGATCAGCAGCGCGGTGACCAGCAGGTAGACCGCACCGGCGACGTCCGACACGACGATCTCGCCGGGGAAGTCGCTGGTGCCGTCCAGGTACTTGGACTGGACGCCGGACATCAGCGTGCCGGGCGAGAGCAGGCCGAGCCACTCGACCGGGCCCTGCCGGTCGTTGTACCAGAGGATCCCCATGAGCATGTTGACCGCGAAGTAGGGGATCGTCAGCACGGCGATGATGGCGCCGACGCCGAAGCCGCGGCGCGGCGTGACGGACGCGACCAGCAGGCCGATACCGGCGTGCAGCAGCGAGAACAGGGCGACCAGGACCAGGCCGAACGCGAAGCTCCTGGCCTGGTCGGCGAACTTCAGCTTGCCGAGCAGCCCGCCGAGGAACATCACCAGCAGCGGCAGACCGGTGAAGACCGCGACGGCCGTGGCCATGGCGGCGAACTTGGCCGCCACGTAGTCGGAGCGCTCCATCGGCCGCGACAGGTACAGCGGCATGGTGTTGAACCGCAGGTCCCGGGAGACCAGTTGCGGCGCCACGGCCGCGACGAACAGACCGATGAGCGGCATCGCGCCGATCACCAGGTTGGTGGGCTTCGCCACCAGCGAGTGGGCGTCGGTGAACACCGCGATGGCCACGATGATGACCGCGGGCACGCACATGAAGGTCAGCAGCAGGATCGGCAGCACCTTGGACCTGGCGCTGCGGCCGATGCCGAACGCGCCGCGCAGCGACTGCACGTACAGCGACCGGCGGACGTAGGCGCGGCCGTGGCGTTCGCCGTCGTAGTGGCGGTAGCCGATGTCGTGGATCGACGCGCCGGCCGGAGCCTCGGCGGCCCGGGCCGTGGTGGGGGTGGTCTCAGCGGACATCGGTGCCGCCTCCCTTCGGTGCCTGCGGGGCGTCGGCCGGGGTCTGGAACACCTCGGCGATGCGGTGTCTGCGCTGCTCCATGCGGACGAGGCCGAGTCCGAGTTCGGCGACCGTGTCGCGGACGACGTCGTGGGTGAGCTCGTCGGCGGCGTCGACCAGGACGATCCGGCCGGCGCCCGGCAGCGTCTGCGTGCCGGGGCCGCCGCTCTCCACGCGCAGCCCGGCGGCGAGCAGCGCCTCCCGCAGGGCGGCGGTGCCGTCCGGGTGGTCGTCGCTGTCGGTGACCTCCACCGCGAGGGCGGCGGTGGCCTGGGTGAAGTCGGCGGTGGCGGAGGAGCGCAGCAGCTTCCCGCCGTCGATGATCACGACGTGGTCGCAGGTGCGCTCCAGCTCGCCGAGCAGGTGCGAGGTGACGAGGACAGAGATGCCGAAGTCGGTGTGGACGCGCCGGATCAGGCCCAGCATGTCGTCCCGGCCCACGGGGTCGAGGCCGTTGGTCGGCTCGTCGAGGAAGACCAGCTGCGGGTCGTGCACCAAGGCCTGGGCGAGCTTCACACGCTGCTTCATGCCCGTGGAGTAGCCGCCCATGGGACGGTAGCGCTCCTCGTGCAGCCCGACGTGCCGCAGCGTGTCAGCGGTGCGCTCCCGGGCGGCGGTCGGCGGCAGCCCGGCCATGCGCGCCATGTGGACGACGAACTCGGTGGCCGAGACGTCGGGCGGCAGGCAGTCGTGCTCGGGCATGTAGCCGACCCGTTCACGGATGCGCGGACCTTCGGTGCGCACGTCCATGCCGAGGACGCTGGCGTTGCCCTCGGTCGCGGGCGCCAGCCCCAGCAGGATCTTGATCAGGGTGGACTTGCCGGCGCCGTTGGCGCCGACCAGACCGGTGACGCCCGGTTTGATGCCGAGGTCCAGCCGGTCGAGCGCGGTCACCCGTGGGTACCGCTTGCTGAGGCGTTCGGTCGCGATCACTGTCACGGGTACGACGCTAGGGCAGAGGCGGCCCCCGCCGCGTCCCTCCGGACGGCTGTCCGTCGCGGCGCCTTCTCCGACTCAGGGTGTAGGGGGACCCCCGGGAAGCAGGTCTTCAGGAGGGTGGCGCGGCTACGGAAGTTGATGCCGCCGGCGGCGAACAGTGCGGCGCCAGAACGGGTTACCGGCGGTATCCACAGGGTTGCGCACACCCCTTGACGACGCCATGGACCGTTGTCACAGTCATCAGTGTCAAGTTACGGGCACGTACCGCGCCCGCCCCACGACGGGCGGGCGGGACAGGACGGTGACGGCATGGCGAGGGCTGGCATGACGGCGGCTGGTGTGGCGGCGGCTGGTGTGGCGGCGGTCGGCTTGACGGCGGCCGGCCTGGCGGCGGCTGGTAGGGCGGCGGCGGGCGGGGCCGCGACGGCTCCCCGGGCCCCCTCCGCCCGCACGGGGCCGCCCGGGCCGGGCGCGGAGCCACGCCACCGGAGCCCGGAGCTGCGCGGCTTCCGCGAGGTGCAGCGGCTGGCGTACGAGTGCGCGGAGGCGGTCGCCGCGCAGCTCCGCCCGGGCGTGACCGAGCGGGAGGCCGCCCGGATGCAGCGCCGGTACCTCGCCGAGCGCGGCGTCCGCGACTGGTTCCACCTCCCGTTCGCCTGGTTCGGCGACCGCACGGCGTTCGCCGGCTTCCGGCACCCGCTGCAGTTCTTCCCCACCGACCGGCGGCTGGAGCCCGGCATGCCGTTCATCCTCGACATGGCGCCCGTGTACCGGGGGTACACCGCCGACATCGGCTACTCCGGCTGCCTCGGCCCGCACCCGCTCCACGAGAAGCTGCTCGACGACCTCGCCGCGCACCGCGCGCTCATACTCGAGCAGGTCCGGGAGCGGCGCCCGCTGCGGGAGATCTACCTGGCCGTCGACCGGCTGATGGTCCGCCAGGGCTACGAGAACCGGCACCGCGCCTACCCCTTCGGCGTCATCGCGCACCGGGTGGACCGCGTCCGCGAGGGCTGGTCCCCGACGCTCTTCGGGTTCGGCCTCCAGTCGCTGAAGGGCCTGGCGGGCGACGCGCTGCGCGGCCACCGGGAGGGCTGGTCGCCGCTGTGGAGCCCGTACCGCTTCTCCGACCACCCGCCGCGGCCGGGGCTGTGGGCGGTCGAACCGCATCTCGGATTCCGGGGCACCGGCGCCAAGTTCGAGGAGATCCTGGTCGTCACCGACTCGCGCGACCCGGAGGAGAGCGCGTTCTGGTTGGACGACGACCTGCCGCACGTGCGGCGCTGGCAGGACTGTCCCGAGCGGGGCGGTCAGGAGCGGGATTCCCGGGAGGGCAAGCAGCGATGAGCGGTTCCGAGCCGACAACCGGCGGGAGCACGACCCCGGAAGACACTCCGCCGCCGGACGGCGCGGCGGGGCTGGACGGCGCCCCGGTGCGGCGCGTGCGGACGGCCGAGGGCGTCGAGCTGTGCGTCGCCGAGCTGGGTGAGCGGGGGCGGCCCCCCGTCGTCCTGGTCCACGGCTACCCGGACTCCAAGGAGGTCTGGAGCGAGGTCGCCCAGCGGCTCGCCGCCGACTTCCACGTCATCCTCTACGACGTACGCGGCTGCGGCCGTTCCAGCGCCCCGAAGCCGCTGCGCGGCGGCTTCACCCTGGAGAAGCTCACCGACGACTTCCTCGCCGTCGTCGACGCGGTGAGCCCCGACCGGCCGGTCCACCTGGTGGGCCACGACTGGGGATCGGTGCAGGGCTGGGAGTTCGCGACCGTCCGCCGCACCGAGGGCCGCGTCGCCTCCTTCACCTCGATCTCCGGCCCCTGCCTCGACCACTTCGGGCACTGGCTGAAGAAGCGCGTCAACCGCCCCACGCCCCGCCGCGTCGGCCAACTCCTCGGCCAGGGCGCCAAGTCCTGGTACGTGTACGCGCTGCACACCCCGGCGCTGCCGGAGCTGGCCTGGCGCGGCCCGCTCGGCCGGCGCTGGTGGCCGAAGCTGCTCACCCGCATGGAGCGCGTCAGCACGGACGACTACCCGACACCCTCCCTCCCCGACGACGCCGCGCACGGCGCCTGGCTCTACCGCGACAACGTCCGCTCACGCCTCCTGCGCCCCCGCGACGACGCCTACGCGCACACCCCCGTCCAGCTCGTCACGCCCACCGGCGACGCCTTCCTCTCCCCCCGGCTCTACGACGAGCTGGAGCGGTGGGTGCCCCGGCTGACCAGGCGCACCCTCGCCGCCCGCCACTGGGCACCCCGCACCCGTTCCGACCAACTCTCCCGGTGGATCCGCGACTTCGTCCACGCGAACGAGCCCGACGACAACGCCGGGCCACGCGACGGCGCGGGGGAGCGCGCGGGCGTCGGCGCCACCACCCGGGCCCTGCCCCGCGCACTCCCGCCCTCCGGTCCGCACGCCGACCGCTTCGGCGGCCAGCTGGTCCTTGTCACCGGCGCCGCCAGCGGCATCGGGCGCGCCACCGTCTTCGCCTTCGCCGAGGCAGGCGCCCGGGTCGTCGCCGTCGACCGGGACGCCGAAGGCGTCCACCGCACGGCGGAGATGGCCACCCTGGTCGGCGCCGCCGAGGCCCACGCCGAAGTGGCCGACGTGTCCGACGAGTCCGCCATGGAGAAGCTCGCGGACCGCGTCCGCACCGAGCACGGCGTCCCGGACGTCGTCGTCAACAACGCCGGCGTCGGCCTCGCCGGCTCCCTCCTGGACACCACCACCGAGGAGTGGCGGCGCGTTCTCGACGTCAACCTGTGGGGCGTCATCCACGGCTGCCGGCTCTTCGGCCGGCAGATGGTCGAACGCGGCCAGGGCGGGCACCTCGTGAACACCGCGTCCGCCGCCGCCTACCTCCCGTCCCGCTCGCTCGGCGCCTACGGCGCCTCCAAGGCGGCCGTGCTGATGCTCAGCGAGAGCCTGCGCGCCGAGCTGGCCGAGCACGACATCGGCGTCTCGGCGATATGCCCCGGCGTGGTGAACACCAACATCACCAACACCACACGCTTCGCCGGCACCGACGAGAAGGAGCAGAAGCGCCGCCGGCAGAAGGCCACCCGCCTCTACGGCCGCCGCAACTACCCCCCGGAGAAGGTCGCCGCCGCGATCCTCCGCGCGGTCGTCCGGAACGAGGCCGTGGTGCCCGTCACCGCGGAGGCCAGGGCCGCACGGGCACTCGCCCGGCTGTCCCCGCGTACGCTGCGGCTGACGGCCCGCCTCAGGCCGCCCGTGTAGCCCCCGCC
>NZ_WMLF01000130.1 GCF_014156695.1 Streptomyces durbertensis
ACGGAGGGCAGCGTCTCGGTGACGACGCGCAGGCCGCCGGGCAGCACCGTCTTGCGGACCGTGCCGATGCCGTTGCTGCCCGCGAGCAGCGTGCGGGTGCTGGCGCGGCGGCGTCGTCCGCGGCGCGGCGGCGCAGCTCCCGGCGGACGGCCTCCAGCAGCCCGGGCGCGGCGGCCTCCACCTGCGCCAGCACCGTCTCGAAGTCCGAGCGGTCGCCGTAGTACGGGTCCGCGACGTCCAGGCCCGTGCCGTCGGGCCCGGGGTGCGCCGTCGGGTCGTAGGAGCGCAGCAGGCTCACCTTCGCCGCGTCGCGCGGACGTGCCGCGAGGCGGCGCAGTGCCCGCTCGTGCCCGCTGTCCAGCGCGATCACCAGGTCCGTGGTGTCGAACCAGGACGCCTCGAAGCGGCGCGCGGCGTGCTCGCTCCCGTAGCCGGCCTCCTCCAGCACGGAGACCGCGCGGTGGTCCGCCGGCTCGCCCGCGTGCCAGCCGCCGGTGCCGGCGCTGGAGACGACAACGGCGTCCGCCAGCCCGGCCTCGGCGACGCGGGCGCGCAGGACGGACTCGGCCATGGGCGACCGGCAGATGTTGCCGGTGCAGACGAAGCACACGTGGAGCCCGCGCGTCGGCGCGGGCGGCGGATTGTCGGAGCGCATGTACCCATCATGGGTGACATCCGCGCGGTACGGGGATGACGGGTACCGGGCGCGGTCCGCCCGCCGGGCCCAGCCGTCACCCGCCGTGGCGGTCCCTTGCCGGGGCGGTCACTTGCCGTCGGGCAGCACCAGCTCCATCGCCCAGGAGACGATCGCCACGATCAGGCCGCCGAGCAGTGCCGTGCCGAAGCCCTCGACGTGGAAGCCGATGTCCAGCTTGTCGGCCAGCCACGAGGTCAGCAGCAGCATCAGCGCGTTGATGACCAGCGCGAACAGACCGAGTGTGAGCACCAGTACGGGCAGCGAGAGCAGTTTGGCGATCGGCTTCACCACCAGGTTGACGAGGCCGAAGAGCAGCGCGACGAGGATCAGGGTGATCGTCTTGTCACCGGTGGTGTCCCCGGTGAGGGTGATGTCGCTGAGCAGCCACACGGCGACGGCCAGGGCGACGGCGTTGGCGATGGTCTTGATAAGAAAGCTCATACAGCAGATCGTTCCAGAGACGACCCGGTGACGGGCAAGGGGGCAGCGCGGATGAAGGCGTTCCGGTTGGCCGACCTGGAGGCCGAACGCGCCGCGAACGACGGCGCGTACCTCCAGTTCCTGCGCGAACGGAACATGTCGGTCGGGCTGTACGCGCTCGACCGCGGCAGCCTCGACCCGCAGCAGCCGCACGGCCAGGACGAGGTCTACTTCGTCGTCAGCGGCCGCGCCCTGATCACGGTGGGGGACGAGACCGAACCGGTCGCGCGCGGCAGCGTGGTGTACGTCCCGGCCGGCGTGCCGCACAGGTTCCACCACATCAGCGAGGACCTGCGCGTCATGGTGGTGTTCTCACCGCCCGAGGCCTGACCACCCGCCGTCCGCCGCTCCGACCGTGATCAGCGCCACCGCGCGCGTCACCCGGACCGGGCACTCAGCCGCCGGTCGGAGCGTTCCACTCAGGGATACGTCAGGGTCCGTTCAGGGGAGGACCGGGGGCGGGAGCACTCCCGACCCGGCCGCGGGCCGCCTAGCATCGGTGACGTATCGACCACACGTACGCAGGGAGGTCGCCCCACGGCGGCCGACGGGAGGCAGGGGAACAACATGAGCGTCAAGGACACCTTCACCGGAATGCCGTCGTGGCTGAAGTGGGTCGCGATCATCGTCGTCGCCCTTGTCGTCTTCAAGGCCGTCACCTGGCTGGTCGCCGTCGTCTTCTCGCTGCTGTTCAAGCTGCTGCTGCTGGCCGCGATCGTCGCCGTGCTGTTCTTCGTCGTGCGGAAGTTCACGTCCTCCTCGTCGTCCTCCGGAAGCGGCTGGTAGTTCCGTCCGGGACGTTCGTTCGGACGCGGCCGTGCCCCGAGCGGACCCAACCCCGTTGTCAAACGGGTGACTTTGAACCTCCCGGGATTGTGGCGTTTGTCGATCTTGGTGGACGATTCAGCGACAGAGGTTCTCCGCTACCCATCACGGCCGAGCACGAGAAATCGGGGGCAGCGCAATGGGTGAGACTGTTCAGGCGCACGTCATGATGAGCTTCCTGGCCTCAGAGGAGCTCGCGTTCCGAATCCCGGTGGAACTGGTCTACGAGGCACAGGACCCCTACGCCGTGCGCTTCACCTTCTGCCTGCCGGGCGACGCCCCCGTCACCTGGGTCTTCGGCCGCGAACTCCTCGTGGACGGCATCACCGGGCAGGCCGGCGAGGGCGACGTGCACATCGGGCCCGTCGACGACGAGTACCTCGCCGACCTGCACATCCAGCTCCACGCCGGGGCCGAGCGCGCCGTCTTCCGGGTCAGCGCGCCGCCGCTGGTCGCCTTCCTCGACCGCACGGACCGAATCGTTCCGCTCGGTCACGAGAGCGCGGGGGACGACATCGACGCCGAACTCGACCGCATCCTCACCGGCGGCCGCGCCTGACGCACCCGGCCGCCGGGTCCACGCGGGCCCCGCCCGCGCGCGTCACCCCCCGGCCGTGCCTCACCGCTTGCGGCGGCGTCGGCCGCGCCCGCCGCCGGGGGCCGGGTCCGGCCTGCCCAGGCCGGCCGACGCCACCAGCGCCGCCAGCGCCGTTGTCACCGGCACCGACGCCACCAGGCCGATCGAGCCGACCAGCGTCCGCACGATCTCCTCAGCCACCAGCTCACTCGTCGCGACCGTGCCCACGCTCGCCTCCGCGATCGAGAACAGCAGCAGCAGCGGCAGCGCCGCGCCCGCGTACGCGAGCACCAGCGTGTTCACCACCGACGCGATGTGGTCCCGGCCGATGCGCATCGCCGACGCGTACACCCGCCGCCAACTCGCCCCCGGGTCCGTCTCCTTCAGCTCCCACACGGCGGACGTCTGGGTCACCGTCACGTCGTCCAGCACACCCAGCGAACCGATCAGCACACTCGCCAGCAGCAGGCCCCGGATCTCGATGTCCGGATACAGGCTGTGCACCAGTGCCGTCTGGTCGTCGGTGTTGCCGGACAGGCTCGCCCAGCCGATGAACAGCGAGCCCAGCAGCCCGATCAGCAGCAGCGAGATCAGCGTGCCGAGGACCGCCACGGACGTCCGCGCCGAGAACCCGTGGCACAGGTACATCGTCACCAGCATGATCGCGCTGCCGCCGACCACCGCCACCACCAGCGGGTTCGAGCCCTGCAGGATCGCCGGCAGGATGAACAGCACAAGCAGCGCGAACGTCACCACCAGACCGACCAGCGCCAGCAGCCCGCGCAGCCGTCCGATCGCCACCACCACCAGCGCGAACAGTGCCGCCAACACCACCATCGGGAAGGTGCGGTTGACGTCGACGACGCTGTACTGCAACTCCTCCGGGGCCTGCGGCGCGTACGCGACGACAACCTCCTGACCCGTCGACAGCCGGCGCGTCGCGTCCGGCGTCACGATCTCGGTGAACTTCCGGCCCACGTGCGGACCGGTTGTCACCTCCACCTCCGCCTGCTGGCAGCGGCCCCGCGCCGACGCGTCCGCCTCCGACTGCTCGACGTTGACGTCCCGGCAGTCCACCTCGACCACCTGCGTCACCCGGCCCTGCTCCATCTGCCGGTCGAAGCCGACGCCCGTGCGCCCGCCCTCGCCCTCCGGCGCGCCACCCGGCCACAGCAGCACCAGCCCGGCGAGCACCGCCGTCGCGAACGGGATGAGGACCGCCGCGATCACCTTCCGCAGATGGCGGGAGACGGGCGCGGCCGGGCCGTGGGCGTGCGCGTGGCTGTGCAGGTGCCCGTGACCGGTCGCCACCGCCCCGTGCTCCGGCGGTGGACCGCCGTACCCGTGCCCGCCGTCGTCGTGCCCGCTGTGCTCGCCGCGCCCGTGCCCGCCGTGCTCGCCGCGCCCGCGCCCGCGCTCGTGTACGCCGTGGTCCCGCCCCTCCTCCCCTCCGCGCGCCGACGCGTCGCCGCCGTGCCGCTCCGGTCGCCGCCGGCCGTCCTGGTGCTCGCTGTGTCCCTGGTCCACGGACCGATCATCGCAAGAGCCCCTGGCGCGACGAAGGGGCGAACCGCTAGCGTGGGGGTGCTTTTGCACATCGCGGGAGCTCCGAGCACGGGGCTGAGAGGGCGCTGACCTTCCGTACACCGGGAAACGTCCGGACACGTACGGACATCGCTGCGTCGACCGCCGAACCTGTTACCGGGTAATGCCGGCGTAGGGAGTGGGTCTCATGACCATGCAGGATGCACGCATGCCCGAAGAGGGCCAGTCGCGTGAGATCGGCTGGCACAAGGGCTACGTGAGCGGTTCGCGCCCGGACATCCGGGTGCCGGTCCGCCGCGTGCACCTCACCAACGGCAAGGACGTGACGCTCTACGACACGTCGGGTCCGTACACCGACCCCCAGATCGACACCGACGTCCGCCGCGGGCTCGCCCCGCTGCGGGACAACTGGATCATCGGCCGCGGCGACACCGAGGAGTACCCCGGCCGCGAACCGCAGCCGGAGGACGACGGCATCCGGCACACCTCGCCGCGCGGCGGGCTGCGCAACCTGGACGCCGTCTTCCCCGGCCGCCCCCGCCTCCCGAGGCGCGGCCGCACCGGCACCGACGGCCGCCGACTGGCCGTCACCCAACTGGCGTACGCCCGCCGGGGCGAGATCACCCCGGAGATGGAGTACGTCGCGATCCGGGAGAACCGCAGCCCCGAGTTCGTCCGCGACGAGATCGCCGCCGGGCGCGCCGTGCTCCCGGCGAACGTCAACCACCCCGAGATCGAGCCGATGATCATCGGCAAGAACTTCCTGGTCAAGGTCAACGCCAACATCGGCAACTCGGCCGTCACCTCCTCCATCGAGGAGGAGGTGGAGAAGATGACGTGGGCCACCCGCTGGGGCGCCGACACCGTCATGGACCTCTCCACCGGCCGCAACATCCACACCACCCGCGAGTGGGTGCTGCGCAACTCCCCCGTGCCGATCGGCACCGTCCCGCTCTACCAGGCGCTGGAGAAGGTCGACGGCCGCGCCGAGGAGCTGACCTGGGACGTCTACAAGGACACCGTCATCGAGCAGTGCGAGCAGGGCGTCGACTACATGACCGTCCACGCCGGCGTGCTGCTGCGGTACGTCCCGCTCACCGCCCGCCGCAAGACCGGCATCGTCTCGCGCGGCGGCTCGATCATGGCCGCCTGGTGCCTCGCCCACCACAAGGAGAGCTTCCTCTACACCCACTTCGAGGAACTCTGCGAGATCCTGCGCGCCTACGACGTCACCTTCTCCCTCGGTGACGGTCTGCGCCCCGGCTCCATCGCCGACGCCAACGACGAGGCGCAGTTCGCCGAACTCCAGACCCTCGGCGAACTCAACCGCATCGCCAAGGCCCACGACGTGCAGACCATGATCGAGGGCCCGGGCCACGTCCCGATGCACAAGATCAAGGAGAACATCGACCTCCAGCAGGAGATCTGCGAGGAGGCCCCGTTCTACACGCTCGGTCCCCTCACCACCGACATCGCGCCGGCCTACGACCACATCACCTCCGGTATCGGCGCCGCGATGATCGGCTGGTGGGGCACCGCGATGCTCTGCTACGTCACCCCCAAGGAGCACCTGGGCCTGCCCAACCGCGACGACGTGAAGACCGGCGTCATCACCTACAAGATCGCCGCCCACGCCGCCGACGTCGCCAAGGGCCACCCCGGCGCGCAGGACTGGGACGACGCGCTGTCCGACGCCCGCTTCGAGTTCCGCTGGGAGGACCAGTTCAACCTGGCCCTCGACCCGGACACGGCCCGTGAGTACCACGACGAGACCCTGCCGGCGGAACCCGCCAAGACGGCCCACTTCTGCTCGATGTGCGGCCCGAAGTTCTGCTCGATGAAGATCTCCCAGGACATCCGCCGCGAACACGGCGGCGATCTCGGCGGCCCCGCCCTCGGCACCGCCGAGATCGAGGCCGGCATGGCCGAGAAGTCCAAGGAGTTCGCCGAGTCCGGCAACCGGGTGTACCTCCCGCTGGCGGACTGACCTTCCGGCATCGCGTTGTCCCCCGACTCACCGTCGGGGGACAACGCCCTCTCACGCCCGCGCGTAGGTGAGGCAGTCGACCTGCTCCTGCTCGTAACCGACGCTGATGGACGGCGCGTGGCACTCCAGCGAGCTGTTGTGCCGGCAGTCGGCCATCTTGCACGCGCCGACCCGGCCGGTGACGGACGGCTCCCCGCCCTCCATGTCGGCGCTCATGAACGTGTCGCAGGTCGGGTTGCTGAGATCGCCCACCGTGATCGCCACGGCGTGGCAGGTGTGGTCCTGGTTGTAGGCGCAGCCCTCCGCCGCGCACTCACTGATGACCGGAAGCTGCATGACGGGCGTGGCTGCCATGGCAGAACCCACTTTCTGAAGCTGATGACCGGCCCCTTCCTGCCCTCCACTTTCTGCCAGCCCGGGCCCCGCCGCATCTCGGCCGAAGCCGGATGGCGCACGCGCGCCGACCTGTCGCTGGTGGCCGGAGGCGGCTGAGACCACGTGGTGGGGGCCCACGTGGTAGGCGGTGGAGATGCGTCTCAACAGCAAGGGGCAGGTCACCATCCCGGCTCACCTTCGGGAGAAGTGCGGCCTGCGGCCCGGGGACGAGGAGGACGTCATCGAGGAGGACGGCGGCCCGCGGGTACTGCGCCGCGAGGAGAACGCCCCCCGGGGCCCACAGGCGGCCCACCGGATGCGGGGGAGCGCTGCAGGCGGGATGTCGACGGACGAGATCATGAAGCTACTTCGTGGCGAGTAGCCGCCCCACAGACCCGATAGCTTGCCTGACGCATTGACGTAAAGTTTGCGTCAAGCTAGCGTGGCTTCATGCTCTTCCCGACGCCTGCCCTCACAGTCGAGGATCGCCGTGTCCTCCGTGAGATCGACGATCTCCGGCGCTCTCTCCGCCTTCAGGTCCGGTCGGTTCCGGCAAAGTGGACTGAAGGGCTGCGCAAGTTCCTCACGGCCGATGCGGTCGCGGCCTCCAACTCGATCGAGGGCTTCCGAGTGTCCACGGTCGACGTCGAAGATCTCCTCGAAGGTGAGCGGGACGTGGACGTCTCCGAGGAGGACCGGGAGGAGACGCTTGCCTATCAGCAGATGATGACGTACATCCAGACGCTGCACGATGCCGCTGACTTTCGCTACAGCAAGGGGCTTCTCAACGCCCTCCACTGGATGCTGCAGGGGCACCGCCACACCTCACGTAAGCCGGCCGGGCAGTGGCGGCGTGGGCCCGTCTACGTCACCGACGCCCGCGATCCGACCATCGCCGCCTACACGGCGCCGGACGCCGCCGAGGTGCCGGGGCTGATGGAAGAGTTGGTCGAGTGGCTCAACGCGGACGACGGCGCCCACCCCCTGGTGAGGGCCGCCATGGCTCATCTGCACCTCGTCTGCATCCACCCGTGGGCTGACGGCAACGGCCGCATGTCGCGATCTCTCCAGACACTCATGATCGCAAGAGAGGGAGAACTGGCCCCCGAGTTCTCCTCGATCGAGGCATGGCTGGGACGCCCCGGCAACACCTGGGAGTACTACCGCGAGTTGCAGCGCCGGGGTGCCACCTACCTCCCCGACCAGGACGTCTCCGACTGGATCCGCTTCAACCTCACCGCCTACCACCAGCAGGGGCAGACGGTACGCAATCGCCTCGACCGTTCGAGCCAGGTCTGGATTCTGCTCGGGAAGTTCGCCGAGGACCGGGGCCTCGAGGAGCGGGTCGTGTCCGCACTCCATGACGTGGCCATGTCCGGACGGGTGCGTCGCACGCGCTACGAGCGAGCGGAGGATCTCAGCCTCCAGCGTGCCCAACGCGACCTGCGTGAGCTGGTCGCGGCCGACATCCTGGCGCCGGTCGGTCGCACCCGCGCCCGCTTCTACGTCGCCGGTGCCGCCTTCCCGGAGTCGGCTCTGGACGCGGCGCGTACACCGCTGCCGCTGGTTGATCCCTACGCGGGCTGAGCCCGACGTTCAACGCCGAGTTGTGGTTCCGGACTCCTCTACGCTCGGTCGGAGATCACGTGTCGAACAGAGGGGGTGGACCGTGGACCTCACGGACCTGGTCGAGGTGACGTCGGTCGAGCGGCTCGGCGAACTGGTCGGGGAGCCGACGCCGTCGACGGCGGGCAAGGCGCGGAGCGCCCTACACGAGTACGACAGGCAGTGGCTGGCCGCCTCGCCGCTGTGCCTGATGTCGACGTCCGCCCCCGACGGCACGTGCGACACCTCCCCGAAGGGCGATCCGCCCGGCTTCACCCTCGTCCTCGACGACACGACGATCGCCATACCCGAGCGGCCGGGCAACCGGCGGGCCGACGGCTTCCACAACATCCTCGGCAACCCGCACGTCGGACTGCTCTACCTGATCCCCGGCCGCGGTGACACCCTCCGCATCAACGGCAGGGCCCGCATCCTCGAGGACGCCCCGTTCTTCGACCGGATGGTGGTGAAGGGAAACCGCCCGAAGCTCGCCCTGCTGGTCGAGATCGACGAGGTCTTCCACCACTGCGCGAAGGCGTTCCTGCGCTCCGGGCTCTGGAAGCCGGAGAACTGGCCGAGTCCGGACGTCGTCCCGCCGCGCCCCCAGATCGCCAAGCAGCTGGAACGCCGCCCCGAGACCCTGGAAGAACTCGAAACCTACTACGGCCCCCAGTACGCCAAGCGCCTCTACGGCTGACGCGCCTGCGGCACCGTTGGCCGCTCGTCGTGTTCGAGGTACAGGGGTTGGCCGAGCGCCCGGGCGGCAACGGCCGCACGCGACGGGCAAGCCTCGGCAACACAGGCTCCTCAACCGCGTTGACCGGATGGAACTCGGCGGCCGGCAGCTCCTCGGATGCGAGCTTGATCGACGCCGTCTCGCCCGCGCTCAGCTCTCCCCGTCGAAGACGCACAGGACCGTGTTGCCTTCGGCGGGGCTCGGCGCCCAGTCCACAACAAGCAGGGACCCGATCGTCGGCGTGATGCCCAACTCCTCCTGGACTTCCCGTCGGCACGCTGCCAGGGGAGACTCGCCCGTCTCGATGTACCCGCCGGGGATCTCCCACATCGGCTTCTCGGAGGGGCGCACGAGGAGGACGCGGTCCTCCGCGTCGAAGAACACCGCGCCGGAAGCCATGCGCGGTCGTGCCATCCGCTGTTCCTGCTCGTTCTCGGACACGAGCCGAGCCTACGGCCTGTCACCGCACCGGCAACGTGAGTTCTGGCAGAACGCCTCACCGCTGGCGCAGTGCGCGGCGCGCGGCGGTGATCAGGCTGTGGGCGTCGGCGTCGTACACGGCGGCTTCGTGGAATGTGGTCCAGGTCCGGAGGTAGAGGGCGACGCTGTCGGTGTCGTCCAGCCACAGTTCGGCGTGCCAGACCTCGGTGACCACCTGCCGCTCGTCGTAGATCCAGAAGCCGATACCGGGCGGGACCTTCAGCGACGAGCCGAGCGGAACGATGCCCAGCTCGACGGTGTCCATGCCGATGATCCCGGTGAGGCGGTCGAGTTGGGCCGCGAGCACCGAGGGGGAGCAGACCAGGGACCGCAGTACGGGCTCCCACAGGATGATGTGGTAGCGCCGGCCCGAGCCGTAGAGGAGTTCCTGGCGCTTCATGCGCGACCGGACGGCGGCTTCGATGTCTCGCGGTGACTGGTGCAGTTCGGCGGAACGGGTGAGCACGGCCCGTGCGTAGTCGGGAGTCTGGAGTACGCCGACGATCCACGAGGACTCCCATGCGCGGAGCACAGTGGACTTGGCCTGTGCGTCGTTGTGGGCGTCCTGCACCGGTCGGTGGCCGCCGGCGAGCTGCCGCCGCCAGGAGCGGACGTGAGACTCGAACCCCGCCAGCCGCGCCCGCAGTTCCTGGTAGCTCTCCGGCTGACCGCACGCCTCTGCCCACCTGCGGAGGTCGTCGGCAGTCGCCGTCTGCTGGCCGTGCTCGAGCTTCGAGACCTTCGAGTTGGCCCAGCCGAGCCTCCGCGCGAGTGCTGTGCCGGTGAGTCGGCCGTCAGGAGCCGTCAGCCGAAGCTCCCGGAGCCGCGCTCCGAGTGCTTCACGCGCCTGCTGATAGTCCGTGCTCACCGGTGCACACCTGCTCTACTACTCCTGCGCGCTCAGCCGAGCTGCGAACGCGTCGTACGGAACAGCGTGATGCCGCGCAACGTCACGCAACCGGTTGTACTGGTTGACGGCCGCCGGTTCCGTGATCAGTTCGGCGCCCGTGAGGTTGTCGTTGTCGTCGAAGAGGCACAGCGCGACGATGTGGGAGTCGAAGATCCAGAAGTCCTCGTCGGGCAGGTTGACGCGGTTGGCTTCCGCGCGCCACATGTTGCGGACGTCCTCGCCCAGCGCGGCGTTCTTCCACGCGTGGGCGAGAAGGTACAGCTGGCCCGTGGTGGGCGGGTCGTCGACGATGCGGACACGGCCCACGTACGCGCCGTCGTCCGTCTTGGCACGGATCGTGCGACTCCAGGGTGTGTCCAGGTCCCACGTCGGGGCTTCGCCGCGAACGAACTGAGCGTAAGTTTCGGTGGTTTCGTCGACCGCGTACCGGCGGCGCATCTCCATGTGCCACGCGCTGTGTTGGAAGTTCTCGAAGAGTCTTGCGAACTGTTCCGGGTCGAGGACGCGCGGTTTCGCGTCACGGTCTCGGGGCCCGAAATCGATCAGCGTGTTTCGCGGTACGACGATGGGCACCTCGTCCTCGTCGAGATGCTGAAGCTGGGCGATGTCCGCGGGGTCGGTGAGTCGGGGCCCGTGCACGATGACCTCGCCTGAGTCGAGATCCTCGTGTACTGCGGGACAACTGCCCTCACCGCTGCCCGTGCCGTTGAAGCGCAGCCGTCGAGCCATGATCAGGTCCTTCCATCGGGGACTGATCGCTCCAGCATCACCAGGCCGTGCGCCTGGTGCCATAAGTTCTTACCACTCTCATGAGAAATATCGAGGAAAGCAAGGGAAGGACTGAGAAAATCCGAGAAAAGCGCGTCGTTCGTCTCGATGCGGCGCCCTAGCGTCCGGTGCATGGTGTCAGCATCCAAGCAACTCCAGAACGGCCGATCCGTCCATGGCAACCGAGAACCTGAGAGCGGGCGAGCGCTGATCGGGCGGACCCGGATGGCGGCGCACTGCCGCTTGGCCACAGAGCGCATCGAGTACGCCGACGAGCACGAACGGTGCGGTGGCGCCGAGACCGTCTCGGTCCCCGGCCCGGGCGGTGGCAGCTTCACCGCGCAGCGGTGCGAGTGCCCCTGCCATCAGCGGAACCCCGGCCGGAGCAGAGGTACACGTCGCGCCAGGTAGCTGCCGTCACTCAGTTGCGTTGGACTCTTCTGGAACTTCCGGGGCTCCGATGACGTATGTGCCCTTCGCGGGCAGCGTGGCGACGAGCCCACGCTTGCGCAGCTCAAGAACGGCACGCCGGACGGTGCCGATGCTGACCCCGTACAGCTCGGTCATGGCCCGCTCGCCTGGCAGCGCCGCTCCTTGGGGCAGCTCACCGGAGGCGATCTCGGCCGCGATCGCGTCCGCCAGCTTCACGTACTCGTAGCGCGGAAGTTCGGTCATCTCTTCACAGTGACGCACTCGTACGCGTGTCGCAGGGGCGGGACGCGGCCCACCGCATCGGAACGCGGAGAATGGCAGAGGGGTGCAGGGGGACGCAGTTGCCGGTATCGTCGACATGACAGCAGAACCCCGGCGAGGTGGCTAGACCTCCCGGGGCGTGGCCGATCTGAATGGAGCAGACCGACATGTACGACCCTATCCGCCGCGCCGCTTGTTGGCTGTGGCTTCTGCTCGCCCCGGGGAGGGGGCGCCACCGGGTGGGTGGCGGGACCGTCGACCGTGAGGTCGGCGCCCGCACGTCGCCGGGCCGGCGTGCCGGCGCCGTGGCCGCCGCTGTGCCGCTTCCGCGTCACCGTTCGCCGTACGGGCGTGACGACGTGCCGTTCGACGGGGGTGTCACGCGCCTCGTGCGGCCGTATCTCGTGGTGCACGAGGATGAGCAGGAGCGGGCCCGGCAGTGGCGGCGACGGCTCGCGCTGGTGCTGGCCGCCGACTTCGGGATCGACCTCGACCGGCACCTGGTCGGCGCGGAGGTGGGCTGCTGATGGCTGACACCACCAGGCAGCCGCGCCTGCTGCCCTGGCCGTCACCGGAGGGCAAGCCCTCCTATCTCGTGACGGACGGCGAGAAGGGGCACGTGTCCCGGCTGGCCGACCGGGCCGAGGCGGTCCAGTTGGCGGCCTGCGCGGACGTACTCGTGCTCGCCCGGGAGGTGCTCGACGACCCGCAGTCGCCGTACACGGAGGTGCGGTACGCGGGCCTTCGGCTCGCGGAGTGCCTGGCCGACGCGTTGCGGGTGGCCGAGTCGCGTGGGTTGCGGCTGGCGCCGGCTGACTGAGGTCGGGAGCGGTACGCGGGGTGCGGCGTAGGGAGACAGGTGCCTGCGCCGCACCC
>NZ_WMLF01000131.1 GCF_014156695.1 Streptomyces durbertensis
CCCGTACCGCCGGCCGGCCGCGCGCTCCCCGAGCGCCCCGGCGACCCGACGAGAAAGTGAGACACGTCACGCCTCCGGCGGAGGTGTCGGTGACGTCTCGTATGGTGTGCCACCTGTGAACAGCTCCACCACCGCGACGTGTTCGCACGACCGCCGGCCGTCGCCCGGGCCGCCGCACCGGGCGCCCTCCGGTTCGCGGCCGGGTCACCACGTTGGGTGGCGGGAGGACTCCGCCTGGTACCCGGCCCACCTCGGCCTTCTGCGCCGCGGGGCCCTGATCCCGCGCCAGCTCTCGCCCGCCGACTGCCCGCCCGGCGAGGGCCCTCCGGGCGGGGGCGGTCGGGCGTCCGGTCGGCGGCGCTTCTCTCCGTGGCGGATCGTGCTGACGCTCGGCGTCGTCTTCGTCCTGCTGGCGACGGCCGGCTGGACGGCCGTCCAGAGCCGGCCGGCCGCGCCCTCGGCGCGCGACGCCGCGCTGCTCGACTGGTCCTCGGCCACCGTGGCGGGGCGGTCGGTGCCGGCGCCGGACGCGCCGGCGTTCGAGATCCGCGGCTTCTTCGACTCCCTCACCGAGCGGCAGCGGACCCGGCTGGCGGAACGGCACCCGATGGTGGTCGGCAACCTCGACGGGGCACCACTGGAGCTGCGCTACCGGGCCAACCGGATCGCGCTGCGGGACATGATCGACACCGAACGCGAACGGACCGAGGACGCCCGGCTGAGCCCGACCGGCCAGCACGACGCCGGACGCCGCATGAACCGCTTCCGCTCGATGTCCAAGGCCGGGCGGCAGATCCTCGCGTTCGACCCGACAGGTCGGGGTCGCGCCGCCGAGGTGTTCGGAGACCTGCGACGGGCCGAGCGGGTGGTGGTCGTGGTGCCCGGTGTCGACACCGACCTGCTGACCTTCCAGCGCACGGCGCTGCGCTACACCGCCCCGGTCGGCATGGCGCAGGCGGTCTACGACCGCGGCAGGACCCTGGCACCCGACGTGCGTACGGCGGTGATCGCCTGGGCGGACTACACCACGCCGCGCGGTGTGAGCATGGACGCCGCCACCGGCGACCTCGCCCGGGAGGGCGCCGGGCGGCTCAACCGGCTGCTGACGGCGCTGCCGGGACGGTCGACGGTCGCCCTGCTGTGCCACAGCTACGGCTCGGTGGTCTGCGGACTGGCCGCCCCGGACGCGCCGGCCCGGGTCACCGACGTGGCCGTCGCCGGAAGCCCCGGCATGCGGCTGAGGAGCGCCGCCGTGCTCGGCGAGCGCCGCACGCTCTGGGCGATGCGCGCGGACGGCGACTGGATCGCCGACGTGCCGCACCTGAACTTCGGCGGCCTCGGCCACGGCGAGGACCCGGTGGAGCCGGGCTTCGGCTCCCGCCGACTGGCCACCGGCGGCGCCGCCGGGCACTCCGACTACTTCCTGCCGGGCACCGGCAGCCTGACGAACCTGACCGCTGTCGGAACCGGTAGTTACGGTTCCGTCGAGACGCTCTGAACACGCGGCGTCCACCACAGGGCAGGACCACCCGGACGGCGCATACGATGGGCCGCATGGGTGACGTACTGGACGGAACACACTCCAGCTGGGAGTTCGACGCCGACTCCGTGCTCATCCGCTTCGAACGGGGGATCCGCACGCCGAAGCTGTTCCACGTGCTCGGGCAGCGGCGCATCCCCTACGAGGCGCTGAGCGGCGCGGAGGTCGTCCCGGGGGCGAAGCGCGGCACGGTGGTCCTGCGGGCCCGGCCCAGAGCGGGCGCCGACCCGCTGCTGGAGGTGGCGAACGGCCAGCTCAGCGCCCGGTGCGACCCGTACGCGCTGGTACTGCCCGCCGAGAAGAACACCCTGGCCGAGTACTACGCCGACGAGCTGTCCCGCGCGCTCGGCCCCGACGCGCACTCCCCCGCCGACCGCCACCTGGTGGAAGCGCCGGCGGCGCCGCTGCAGTTCAAGGCCTACGACGGCAAGGCGTCGTTCGACGGCACCTCGGTGTCGTTCCGCTGGTTCTGGACCGGCGCCTCCTCGGCCAAGTGGAAGGCCGGCGACCAGACGTTCGCCGTCAGCGAGCTGGCCGGCGTCGAATGGCGCTCGCCCGAACTGTTCAACGGCTACCTGCGGCTGCTGCCGCGCGGCGTCGACCCGGCCGAACGCCCCGGCGAACCGGACCACGACCCGGCGGCCGTGGTCTTCGGACTCGGCTACGGGCTGGTGCACGAGTCGCTGCCGCTGGCCGCGGCGGTGCTCGCGGCGATCCGGGCCGCCGAGACCGACCCGTTGGACGAGCGGGCCCCCGTGCAGGCCGCCCGCCGGGTCCCCGCCACCTCGGTGCGCGCCGACCCGGCGGACATAGCCGAGCGCATCCGGCATCTCGGCGAGCTGCACGGCGCCGGGCTGCTCACCGACGAGGAGTTCGCCGGGAAGAAGGCCGAGCTGCTCGCCGAGCTGTGAGGAGCGGCCCGACGGCCGAGGCCGCCGAAGCGGGTCTCACTCGCGGGCCGCGCTGGTGAGGGACATGTCGGCCGCGCGGTCTCCCGCGACCCGCGCGGCGATCGGCTCCAGCGCCGCCAGTTCCTCGCCCGTCAGCTCCAGCGTCGCGGCGGCCGCGTTCTCCGCCACCCGCTCGGGCCGGCGGGTGCCGGGGATCGGCACCACCGGCAGCCCGTGCGCCCCGGCCCTGTGGTGCACCCAGGCGAGCGCGACCTGGCCGGGTGTCGCACCGCGCCGCCCGGCGATCCGCCGGAGCGGTTCCAGCAGCCGGGCGTTCTCCCGCGCGTGGTCCCCGGTGAGGCGGGGGACGGTCCTGCGGTAGTCGCCCTCACCGAGTTCGCGCCCGGCGTCGGTGAACGCGCCGGTGAGGAAGCCTCGTCCCAGCGGGGAGTACGGCACGAACGCGACGCCGAGTTCGGCGGCGGCCGGCACGACCGACCGCTCGACGTCCCGGCTGAACAGCGACCACTCCGACTGGACCGCCGCGATCGGGTGGACCGCGTGGGCCGCCCGCAGCTCGTCGCCGGTCACCTCGCTCAGCCCGAGGTGCCGCACCCTGCCCTCGCGCACCAGCTCCGCCATCGCCGCGACGGTCTCCTCGATCGGTACCGCCGGGTCCTTGCGGTGCAGGTAGTACAGGTCGACGCTGTCCACGCCGAGCCGGGTCAGGCTGCCCTCCAGGCACTGCCGCAGATAGCCGGGGTCGTTGCGCACCCCGCGCGCCGACGGGTTGTCGCGGTCCAGCACGATGCCGCACTTCGTGGCCAGGACCAGCTCGTCGCGGTGTGCCCGGACGAAGGGCGCGAGGAAGCGTTCGTTGTCGCCGAAGCCGTACATGTCGGCGGTGTCGTAGAAGGTGACGCCCAGCTCCAGGGCGTGTTCCAGGGTGGCCCGGGCCGAGCCCTCGTCGGTCGGGCCGTAGGCGAAGCTCATGCCCATGCAGCCGAGCCCCTGCGCGCTGACGGTGGGGCCGTGGGCGCCCAGCCGCACGGCGGGCAGGCCGGTTGCCGCGTCGGCCGGGGTCGCCGCGTCGGTCGGGGTCGTCGGGGTCGTCGGGTGGTTCACGGTGTCGCTGCCTCCTCGGACACCGCGGGGGTGTCCTCGTAGCCGGTGTAGTGGGCGATCTTGAAGTCGAGTACCGCGAGGGTGTCGCGCAGTTCGTCGATGCGGCGCAGGACGTCCTCGCGGGTCGCGGCGAGCAGACGTCTGCGCTCGGGGTAGGTGTGCTCGCCGGCGCGGACGAGTTCGGCGTAGCGGACCATGTCGGCGACCGACATGCCGGTCATCCGCAGCTTGCCGACGAGGTCGAGCCAGGTCAGGTCGCGGTCGGTGAAGCGGCGCTGGCCGGTGTGCGAGCGGTCGATGTGCGGCATCAGGCCGATCCGCTCGTACCAGCGCAGCGTGTGGGCGCTCAGCCCGGTGCGTTCGGCGACCTCGCTGATCGTGTAGCGCCCGCCGGTCCCGACGGCCGGCGGCCTCCCGGCCGGCACGGACTCCGGTGCCGGACAGCAACTCCCCTGTGGTGTCTGGCTCATGTCGTGAACGCTAGAAGGTTGGAGTGCACTCCAGGCAAGCCCCGCCGGCGCCGGACGGGCGGCCGGGCGGACCTGTTCCCGCCGGTGGCGGGGTCGGTGGGTAGGCTCGGGGACCATGGAGAGCCTGCGGATCATCGACAACTGGCCCGTGGAGACCGCCGCCGCGGTGGTCGTACGGGCGGACGGCACGGTGGCGGGCGCGCACGGCCCGCAGCGCCACCGCTTCCCCCTCGCCTCGGTGACCAAGCCGCTGGCCGCGTACGCGGTGCTGGTGGCGATCGAGGAGGGCGCCGTCGAACTCGACGAGCCGGCCGGCCCACCCGGGTCGACCGTGCGCCATCTGCTGGCGCACACCTCCGGCCTCGCCTTCGACGAGCACCGCACGATGGCCGGGCCGGGCACCCGCCGGCTCTACTCCAACACCGGCTTCGAGGTGCTGGCCGACCACCTCACCAAGGCGAGCGGCATCCCGTTCGCGGAGTACCTGCGCCAGGCGGTGCTCGCACCGCTCGGCATGGCGGACACCGAACTGACCGGTTCACCCGCGAAGGACGCCGTGTCCACCGCCGCCGACCTGGCCGCGTTCGCCGCCGAGGTGCAGGCGCCCCGGCTGCTCGCGGCGCGGACCGTCGCGGAGGCGACCGCCGTGGTGCATCCCGGGCTGCGCGGTGTGCTGCCCGGGTACGGCAACCAGGCGAACAACGACTGGGGCCTGGGCTTCGAGATCCGCGACGGCAAGTCGCCGCACTGGACCGGCGCCCACTCCTCGCCGCGCACGTTCGGCCACTTCGGCCAGTCGGGCACGTTCCTGTGGGTCGACCCGGACGCGGGCGCGGCCTGTGTGGCGCTGACGGACCGGGCGTTCGGGCCGTGGGCCGTGGAGGCGTGGCCGCCGTTCACGGACGCGGTGCTCGCCGAACTGCGCGGCTGACGCCCGCCGCGGCGGCGGTGCTCAGCCGTAGGCGGGCTCGCCACCCATCTCCCACAGCAGGAACTCGGCGTCCTCCTCGGCCGTGACGGTGGTCACCGTCGGGCCCCACGGGTCCAGTGGTTCCGGGCCGCGTCGCAGCCGTGCGGCGTCGCCCGGGGCGAGGGTGGCGGACTCCGCACCGGAGATCGTCAGCCGCCCGGCCACCGCGTGCAGATAGCAGAAGGGGGCGGGCGGCACCGTCACGCGCTCCCCCGCGCGCGGGCGGTGCACGCTCAGCCGCGCGTCGGTGTCCGGCAGGGCGTACCCCGTGCCGACGGCGCCGTCCCGCACCACCTCGTACGCGGGACGCCGCCCGAAGACGCCGGGCACCAGCCACATCTGGAGGAAGCGCAGCGGCGCCCCGCCCGCGTTGCGCTCGACGTGCCGCACCCCGCTGCCGGCGCTCAGCCGCTGCAGGTCGCCGGGGCGGACGGTGGTGGTGCGGCCGGTGGAGTCCTCGTGCGTCAGCTCGCCCTCCAGCACCCAGCTGACGATCTCCAGGTCCCGGTGCGGGTGTTCGTCGAACCCGGCGCCCGGCGCGAGGCGTTCCTCGTTGCAGGCGACGAGCAGTCCGAAGCCGGTGTTGTCCGGGTCGTAGTGGCCGGAGAAGGAGAACGCGTGCCGGGTGTCGATCCCGGCCGCCGGGTCGCCGCCCGGGTAGCGGTCCCCGGCCCTCTGCACCTGAAGCATGCGGCCACCGTACTGCGCCCGACAATGCCGGCCCGCCGACACCCGCCGTCGAGGCCCGCAGTCGAGGCCCGCCGCTCACACCGCCGCCGACGCCCGCCGCTCGCACCCGCCGCCGACGGGCCGGACGGCGGTCCCCGCACCCCGTTCCCGTCCCGCGCTTCCGATAAGGCAGGCTTGTCCCGTGCCCGAACCCGCTGAGCCCACGCCGAACCCGTCCGCCGCGCATCCGCACGCCGCCACCCTGCGGCGGCTGGAGCACTCCTCAGGCAAGCTGGCCGCCGCCGCCATCGCGCGCATGGACGACCAGCTCCCCTGGTACCGCGCGATGCCGCCCGAGCACCGCAGCTGGATCGGGTTGGTCGCGCAGGCGGGCATCGCCGCCTTCACCGAGTGGTTCCGCCATCCGGAGACACCGCAGGCCATCAGCACCGACGTGTTCGGCACCGCGCCCAGGGAGCTGACCCGGGCGATCACGCTGCGGCAGACCGTGGAGATGGTCCGCACGACGATCGAGGTCATGGAGACCGCGATCAACGAGGTGGCGGCCCCCGGCGACGAGTCGGTGCTGCGGGAGGCGCTGCTGGTCTACGCGCGGGAGATCGCCTTCGCGACCGCCCAGGTGTACGCGCAGGCCGCCGAGGCGCGCGGCGCGTGGGACGCCCGGCTGGAGTCGCTGGTGGTCAACGCCGTGCTCTCCGGCGAGGCCGACGAGGGCACCGTCTCCCGGGCGGCGGCGCTCGGCTGGAACGCGCCCGAACACGTCGCGGTGGTGCTGGGCACGGCACCCGACGGGGACAGCGAACTGACGGTCGAGGCGATCCGGCGGGCCGCCCGGCAGGCCAAGCTCCAGGTGCTCACCGGGGTGCTCGGCAGCCGGCTGGTGGTGATCGCCGGCGGTACTCCCGACCCGCTCAAGGCGGCGAAGTCCCTGATCGGGCCGTTCGCGGCGGGCCCGGTGGTGGCCGGCCCGGTGGTCGGCGACCTGCTGTCGGCGACACGTTCCGCGCAGGCGGCGGCCGCCGGCCTGCGGGCCAGCTCGGCCTGGCCCGACGCACCTCGCCCGGTGCTCGCCGACGACCTCCTCCCGGAGCGCGCGATGGCCGGCGACCCGACCGCGCGCACGCTGCTGGTGGAGGAGATCTACAGACCGCTGGAGGAGGCCGGCTCGGCGCTGCTGGAAACGCTGAGCGTCTTCCTGGAGCAGGCGAGCAGCCTTGAGGGCGCCGCCCGGATGCTCTTTGTCCACCCCAACACCGTGCGCTACCGGCTGCGACGTGTGACGGACGTCACCGGATGGTCCCCCTCCGATGTACGCTCGGCGTTTACGCTGCGTATCGCGCTGATTCTCGGGCGTCTCCTCGATGGCGAGGAGGCCGCGACCCCTTGATGGCGCGCTTTGTCGAGGGTTGACAATTCACCCGACCGTTCTTCGTCTCCGTCCCCACGGGCGGGGACCTCGCCTGACACGAGAGAGTGTGAGAGTGCTCGTACTCGTCGCTCCCGGCCAGGGCGCTCAGACGCCCGGCTTCCTGAACCCATGGCTGGAACTCCCCGGTGTCGCCGACCGGCTCGGCGCGTGGTCCGACGCGGTGGGTCTCGACCTGGTCCGCTACGGCACCACGGCCGGCGCCGAGGAGATCACCGATACCGCCGTCGCCCAGCCGCTGCTGGTCGCCGCCGGACTGATCTCCGCCCAGGCGCTGCTCGGTGACCACGCCGAGCAGGCGCCGCTGGGCGCCGTGGCCGGCCACAGCGTCGGTGAGCTGACCGCCGCGGCCATCGCCGGCGTGCTCACCGACGAGCAGGCGCTGACCGTGGTGCGCCGGCGCGGCCTGGCGATGGCCGAGGCCGCCGCCGTCACCGAGACCGGCATGACGGCCGTGCTCGGCGGCGACCCGGAGGCCGTCGTCGCCCACCTGGAGAAGCTGGGGCTGACCCCGGCCAACATGAACGGCGCCGGGCAGATCGTCGCCGCCGGCACGATGGAGCAGCTCGCCGCGCTGGCCGAGGAGCCGCCGGAGGGCGCCAAGATCCGCGCGCTGAAGGTGGCCGGCGCCTTCCACACCGAGCACATGGCGCCGGCCGTGGCGTCGCTGGCCGGGGCCGTCGAGCCGATCACCGCCGGCACCCCGAGGCTGCCGGTCGTCTCCAACAAGGACGGCCAGGTCGTCACCGACGGCGGCGAGCTGCTGAAGCGCCTGGTCGGCCAGGTGGCCAACCCGGTCCGTTGGGACCTGTGCATGGCGACCCTCGCCGAGCGCGGCGCGACCGCGATGATCGAGGTCTGCCCCGGTGGCACGCTGACCGGTCTGGCCCGTCGCGGCATGCCCGGCGTGCAGCGGGTGGCGCTGAAGAAGCCCGACGACCTGGAAGCCGCGCGGGCGCTTTTCGCCGAGCACGGCGCCGCCTGATAGGAGCCCGCGCGAGATGACCGTGAAGATCAAGCCCGCCAAGGGTTCCCCGTACGCGAGGATTCTCGGCGTCGGCGGCTACCGACCGCAGCGGGTCGTGCCCAACGAGGAGATCCTCAAGCACATCGACTCCTCGGACGAGTGGATCCGCTCCCGTTCCGGCATCGCCACCCGGCACTGGGCCGGCCCGGACGAGACCGTCACCGAGATGACGCTGTCGGCCGCCGGCAAGGCCATCGCCGACGCCGGACTGACCGCCGACCAGATAGAAGCGGTGGTCATCTCGACCGTCTCGCACTTCAAGCAGACCCCCTCGGTCGCCACCGAGATCGCCCACCGGCTCGGCGCCGGCAAGGCGGCGGCGTTCGACATCTCGGCGGCCTGCGCCGGCTTCGGCTACGGCCTGACCATCGCCAAGGGCCTCGTCGTCGAGGGCAGCGCCCGGTACGTGCTGGTCGTCGGCGTCGAGCGGCTGTCCGACCTGACCGACCTCACCGACCGCTCCACCGCGTTCCTCTTCGGCGACGGCGCCGGCGCCGTGGTCGTCGGCCCCTCGGACGAGCCGCACATCGGCCCGACCGTGTGGGGCTCCGAAGGCGACAAGATGGACGCGATCAGCCAGACCGTGCCGTGGGACGACTACCGTGACGGCACGGTGGAGAAGTTCCCGGCCATCCGCCAGGAGGGCCAGACGGTCTTCCGCTGGGCCGTCTTCGAGATGGCCAAGGTCGCCCAGCAGGCGCTGGAGGCGGCCGGCATCACGGCGGAGGACCTGGACGTCTTCATCCCGCACCAGGCGAACATGCGGATCATCGACTCGATGGTGAAGACCCTCAGACTGCCGGAACACGTGGCGGTCGCCCGCGACGTGGAGTCCACCGGCAACACCTCGGCCGCCTCGATCCCGCTTGCCATGGAGCGCATGCTGGCCACCGGGCAGGCCAAGAGCGGCGACACGGCGCTCGTCATCGGGTTCGGGGCGGGTCTCGTCTACGCGGCAGCGGTCGTTACCCTCCCCTAGTCCGTTTCACTCATCACCATCACTACAAAGGAGTGCCACACATGGCCCACACCAGCGAGCAGGTCCTGGAAGGCCTCGCCGACATCGTCAACGAGATCGCCGGCATCCCGACCGAGGACGTCCAGCTGGACAAGTCCTTCACCGACGACCTGGACGTCGACTCGCTGTCCATGGTCGAGGTCGTCGTGGCCGCCGAGGAGCGCTTCGAGGTCAAGATCCCGGACGACGACGTCAAGGGTCTGAAGACCGTCGGCGACGCCGTGGACTACATCCTGAAGCACCAGGGCTGAACAGCCTGATCCGAGCGTCTGTCGCCACCCGGCGTGCCCGAGGTGGGCAGATCGCACACCCTCTAACCGTGGAGACAAGAATCCCGTGAACGCGACCAATCGCACCGTGGTCGTCACCGGTATCGGCGCAACCACACCGCTGGGTGGCGACAGCGCTTCGACGTGGGAGGGGCTGATCGCCGGAAGATCCGGCGTGCGCCCCCTCGAACAGGAATGGGCCGCCGAACTGCCCGTGCGGATCGCCGCGAGCGCGGCGGTCGAGCCCGGTGAGCAGCTTCCCCGGCCGCTCGCCCGCAAGCTGGACCGTTCGGCGCAGTTCGCGCTGATCGCCGCCCGCGAGGCCTGGGCCGACGCCGGCTTCGAAGGCCGCGCCGGCGACGAGGGCAACCAGGTGGACCCCGACCGGGTGGGCGCGGTCGTCGCCTCCGGTATCGGCGGCGTCACCACGCTGCTCGACCAGTACGACGTGCTGCGGGAGAAGGGCGCCCGCCGCGTCTCCCCGCACACCGTGCCGATGCTGATGCCCAACAGCCCCTCCGCCAACGTGGGTCTTGAGGTCAACGCGCGGGCCGGCGTGCACTCCCCGGTCAGCGCCTGCGCCTCCGGCGCCGAGGCGGTCGGCTACGCCATCGAGATGATCCGCACCGGCCGTGCCGACGTGGTCGTCACCGGTGGCACCGAGGCCGCCATCCACCCGCTGCCCGTGGCGGCGTTCGCCAACATGATGGCGATGTCCAAGAACAACGACGAGCCGCAGCGCGCGTCCCGTCCCTACGACACCGCGCGTGACGGCTTTGTCCTCGGCGAGGGCGCCGGCATCGTCGTCCTGGAGTCCGCCGAGCACGCCCGGGCGCGCGGCGCGCGGATCTACTGCGAGGCGCTGGGCCAGGGCCTGTCCGCGGACAGCCACCACATCGCCCAGCCCGAGCCGACCGGTCGCGGCATCGCCGCCGCGCTCCAGAACCTGCTCGACAGCACCGATCTCAAGCCGGCCGAGGTCGCGCACCTCAACGCGCACGCCACCTCCACCCCGCAGGGCGACGTGGCCGAGATCAAGGCGCTCCGCAAGGTGCTCGGCGACGAGCTGGACCACGTGGCGATCTCCGCGACGAAGTCCATGACGGGCCACCTGCTGGGCGGCGCCGGCGGCATCGAGACCGTCGCCACCGTGCTGGCGCTGCACAACCGGCTGGCGCCGCCGACGATCAACGTCGACGACCTCGACCCCGAGGTCGACGCCGACGTCGTGCGCGACGAGGCGCGGCAGCTGCCGCAGGGCACCATCGCCGCGGTGAACAACTCGTTCGGCTTCGGCGGCCACAACGTGGTGCTGGCGTTCCGGACGGTCTGACCGGCCGTCACCGACACGGCAGAGCGGGCGGGCTGACCTCGGGTCGGCCCGCCCGCTCACGTCTGCGGCGTCATACCACCTGGTGGAGCCAGCGCACCGGCGCGCCCTCGCCGGCGTAGCGGAACGCCTCCAGCTCGTCGTCCCACGGCTTGCCCAGCAGCTTGTGCAGCTCGTCGGCGAGCACCGCGCCCTCCCCCTCGGCCCGCGCGAGCGCGGCCCGCAGCCGGTCCTCCGGGATGAGGATGTCGCCGTGCATGCCGGTGACGGCGTGGAAGATGCCCAGGCTCGGCGTGGAGCTGTAGCGCTCGCCCTCCGCCGTGGCGCAGGGCTCCGCCGTCACCTCGAACCTGAGCAGATGCCAACCCCGCAGCGCCGAGGCGAGCTTGGAGGCCGTCCCCGGGTCGCCCTGCCAGGACAGCTCGGCACGCCAGGTGCCGGGCGAGGCGGGCTGCTTGATCCAGTCGAGGTTGACGCGCGTGCCGAGGACGCCCGCGACCGCCCACTCGACGTGCGGGCACAGCGCGCGCGGCGCGGAGTGTACGTACAGGACTCCACGTGTCGTCACCGGGGCCTCCCGTGCGGTGTGAGGTTCGCCTTCCCCAGCGGCCTCGTGTCCCTGCCGGTAAGGCATCGGCGGCGCCTGACATTCTGCCCCATCAGCGCGGCGCGCACCAGCTTCCGAGTGACGAACAGTAAACACCATTTCGCTTAAATTGCACTCAGGCGGCACGCAGCGTGACGGAACGTGGGGTCCCGGGCCAGTGATTCGGTCGGAACGCGTCGACTCCGAGGTGTGGGGAACGGCGGCGCGGTGTCGTACGGTCTCAAGTACACCGGCGAGTAGGGCCGGAAGGAAGGGGAACAGCGCATGGGTTCGAGCAGGCGCACGGCCGTACAACGGGGGCGCGCGACCGGCGCGTTGGTGATCGCGGCGGCGCTCGCGTTCACCGCGGGTTGCGGCGGCTCGTCGGACGCGCCGGCCGACCAGCCGGGCACGCGCGGCGAGTCCGCGGAGACCGCGGGCCCCGAGGCGGAGGCCCGCTCCGCGCCCCGCTGGAACCCCAGCCCCGGATCCGTCGCCGCCCTCGGCGACTCGATCACCACGGGCTTCGACTCCTGCAAACTGCTCGCCGACTGCCCTGAGGTGTCGTGGTCCACCGGTACGGACCCGACCGTCGACAGCCTCGCCCGGCGCCTGCTCTCCGACCCGACGGGCCGGGCCTTCAACCACGCCGTCTCCGGCGCGGTTGTCGCCGACCTGCCGGGGCAGGCCGCCAAGGCCGTCGTCGACAAGCCGGAACTCGTCACCGTCCTGATCGGCGCCAACGACGCCTGCACCGACGAGCCGGCGACGATGACGTCCACAGCGTCCTTCCGACGCGACCTCACCCGCGCCGTCGGCACCCTGCGCTCCGAGCTCCCCGACACCCAGCTCTTCGTGGCGAGCATCCCCGACCTGCGGCGGCTGTGGAGCGAGGGAAGCAAGGTCGAGGCGGCACGGAACGTGTGGCAGATGGGCGTCTGCCAGTCGATGCTGCGCGACCCGCTGTCCACGGGTCCGGCCGACAAGAAGCGACGCGACGCGGTGGCCGCGCGGGTCACCGAGTACAACACCGTGCTCAAGGAGGTCTGCGAGGCGGACGCGCGCTGCCGGCACGACGGCGGAGCGGTGCACGCGTACCCGTTCGGCGTCTCCGAGCTGAGCCGTTGGGACTACTTCCACCCGAGCAAGCGCGGCCAGCAGATCCTCGCCCGGGT
>NZ_WMLF01000132.1 GCF_014156695.1 Streptomyces durbertensis
CACCCGAACACCCCGCCCCTGCTCCTCCAGCCAGGCGGCCACGCCAGAGACCGCGTCCAGTCCGAACGCGCTGCCGCCGCTGAGCACCACAGCGTCGACCCGCTGGACGAGATTGCGCGGGTCCAGCGCGTCGGTCTCCCGCGTGCCCGGTCCGCCGCCCCGGACGTCCACGGCCGTGACCGCGCCGCCCTCCGGCGCCAGGACCACGGTGGTGCCGGTCAACCAGCCGTCGCCGACACGTTCGGCATGACCGACGCGCATGCCGGGTACGGCCGTCAGGGTGTCAGGAGTCGTCCTGCCGATGTCTGCTGTCACCCGGCCATCCGTACCAGTTGGCGGCGCGCGCCGCGAGGGGCGACTCGGCCGGCGCCGTACTTCCGCCCGCCGCTCCCGTCTCCGACGCCGCCGGGCCCGGTGGAGGACCCGGGCGAGACCAAGTGCCGGGCGTAGAGCGTTTGTTGATCGGACGTTCATCGCTTCGTCGGACGCTGGGGGCATGCCCGCCGATCAGTCCAACGAACCCGTCCAGGACCCGAGGTTCCCCACTCCGCCCGAGCCGGGCGCCGAGTTCGTCCACCTCCAGTTGCTCTCCCGTGCCCGACAGGCGACCCGGGTGCTGGAGCACCTCGGTGTGAGAAGCGGCGACCGGGTGGCGGTGTTGCTTCCCATGGCACCCGAGTCCGTGGTGGTCACGATGGCCTGCGGCCGGGTGGACGCCACCCGGGTCACGCTTCCCCTCGGGGAACCCGCCGGACTGCTGCGGAACCGGATCAGGCAGAGCGGCGCCCGGGTGGTCATCACCGCCGACAGCTGCCACCACGGCGAGCGGCGGTACGCGGCCAAGCACCAGGTGGACCGTGCACTGGCCGGCCTTGACCGTGTCCGGTCGGTGCTTGTGGTGCACCGGATGCCCGGGCCGGTGCCCTGGCACCCGAAGCGTGACCTCTGGTGGCACGAGGCCCTCGATACCCTGGGAGCATGAGTTCCCCCGCAGAACAGGCCGACTCCGGCCGCAAGCCCGCCCCGCTGCACTTCGGCGACCCGCTCAGCGAGCAGTCCGCCGACGACACGGACCGCGGGTGGGGCGAGCGACCGGGTCCCGAGGGCGACAGCGCGGCGGACCTGGCACGCTTCCTCGACGAGAAGCCACCGCACCACCTCTGATCGTGTTCTCCCGCGGTCTGGCCGCGCGCGGTGCGCGGTCAGACCCCGGGAGCTTCGCGGTTCAGCCCTCGGTTCCGGCGGCTCCGGCCTTCTCGCGGCGCGGACCGGCGAGCACCTGGGCGGCCTCCGTCCCGGCGAGGGAGCCGGCGGTGCGCTGCGCCACCAGCGCGTCCCTGATCTCCGTGAGCAGCTCCAGCTCCGTGGGCGCCGCCGGCTCGTCCGACTGGGGCTTCTTCGCGTCCTGACGTGCCTTGTACCGGTTCATCGGCACGATCATGAGGAAGTACACCACCGCCGCAGTGATGAGGAAGGTCAGTGAGGCGCTCAGCACCATGCCCCACTTGAAGAGGACTCCCTCGATCTCCCCGGCCGCGTTGGTGGTGCAGGTGGTGAGGCAGGACTCGTACTGGTCGAGGTTCTTCGGTCCGAGCGCGCCCACCACCGGGTTGATCATCCCGTTGACCATGGCGTCGACGATCTTGGTGAACGCCGTGCCGACGACCACCGCGACCGCCAGCTCGACCACGTTGCCCCGCATCAGGAACTCCCTGAACCCCGCAAGGACTCCCTGCTTCTGCTCGCTCACCCGCGTGCCCTTCTTTCTCGAGTCTCTCGACCTCAGCCACTGCTCGGGAGAGCAGCCCCAGGCACGCTGCCCGAGCGGAAGCGGAACTGTCCAGTCCGATCACCCTGAGAGGCGCCCTGTCACTCAGGACGGTCACGGACCAGCGCAACTGTGCGGTCGAGAGAGGGAGCGCGCCGCCTTGCCGCGCGCGAGGCCGGGAGGCCGCGCGGCCGGGAGGGCGGACGTCACCACAGCGCCACCGAGAGGGTGTCGGCCGCCGCCCCGGCCAGCTCGCGGGCGGCGGACGGCGGTACCGCGAGTACCACCAGGGCGCCGCCCGCGCCGGGTATCGGCTCCGCCTCGGCCGGCCGACCGGTATCCCGTCCGACTCCCGCCGAGGACCGGTCGGGGATCTTCGCCACCCGCGCCCTGCGCGCCACCAGCCGGGTGGCTCCCGCACGCGCGTCCCCGGCGAAGCCGCCCGAGAGCCCGTCCGGGCTGGCGAACACGTCCACGCGGTCACCCGGTTCCAGCAGCCGCACCACCTCGGCGTCGGCGATCCGAACCGGCACCAGCACCCGAGCCGCCCGAGGCGCGGCCGTCGCCTCACCACCGGCCGCCCGCTCCTCGCCCCGCTTGTCGGCGGAGGCCGCACGGTCGGCCGTCGTCACCCGCTCCGTCGACCGCGCCGCCGTGTCATCCGGCGTGGACGGGCTTCCGGCGCCGCGGCCCAGCAGCACCAGACCGACCATGGCGAGGAGAAGCGTCAGCACCAACGCCCCCCTGTGTCCGGCCGGCGCGAGCACTCCCGGTAACCGGCCGCGAAGCCCGCCGCGCCCGGTCCGGAGCGGAGAGAGGGAGGGCACGGAGCGGGACGGAGGAACGGCCGACCCGGGAGATCCGCGGGCTCCGCGTCTGCCCCTGCCCCTGCCCCCGGGATGTGAGTGGCCGGAGGAGGGGCCGGGTGTTCGGAACGATGGGCTGACGGACACGGGTCACCGCCTTGGTCGCTCGGCCACGCCCAGGAGGGGCGGGCCACGGGAGAGTCGCCCGGCCGCGCTCGGACCACGCGCGGTGGTGACGCGTCGTCGCAGGTGGGGGCGGCGCGCGGTCACCTCACATGTCGTGCCGGTTCACGCGCCGTGCCACCTTTCGAGCGGCCGTGCGGACACCACCGTGCCGCCTTCGGCAAGATCCCGCTTGGAGCTGTGGACAACTCACAGGTTGTGGAAAACTCCGTCACCCGTACGCGGGAACCGGGTCGAGACCCCTTCCGGACCGTCCCGCGGTCATGGCAGGCTGATGCCCAGCTCCAGACCGTCCAGCGCGTTGCGACACGGGCACAGGCGCTCCTTCGGCAGCCGGCCGACCGCGTCGAACAGCACCTCGCGCAAGCGACCCACGTTCTCCTTGAACACCGCCAGCACCTCGGTGTGGGAGACGCCGTCGCCGGTCTCGGCTCCGGCGTCGAGGTCGGTCACCAGGGCGATCGCCGTGTAGCACAGGGCCAGCTCCCGGGCCAGCACGGCCTCGGGGTGGCCGGTCATCCCGACGACGGACCAGCCCTGGGCGGCGTGCCAACGGGACTCCGCCCTGGTCGAGAAGCGGGGCCCCTCGACGACCACGAGGGTGCCGCCGTCCACGGGCTCCCAGCCGCGTCCCCGCGCGGCTGTCACCGCGGCCTCACGACCGGAGGGGCAGTAGGGGTCGGCGAATCCCACGTGGACCACACGCGGGAGCGTGCCGTCCGGAAGGGGCTCACCGTCGTAGAAGGTCTGGACGCGGCTCTTGGTCCGGTCCACCTGCTGGTCGGGGACCACCAGCGTGCCGGGGCCGTACTTCTCGCGCAGCCCACCGACCGCGCACGGCGCGAGAACCTGCCGCACACCGAGCGAACGCAGCGCCCAGAGGTTCGCCCGGTAGTTGATCCGGTGAGGAGGCAGATGGTGGTTCCGGCCGTGCCGGGGCAGGAACGCCACCCTGCGCCCCTCCAGCTCGCCGAGGAACACACTGTCGCTCGGCTCGCCGTACGGGGTGTCGACCCGCACCTCGGTGACGTCACGAAGAAAGGAGTAGAAGCCTGAACCGCCGATGACCCCGATCTCCGCGCGAGCCGTCGTGGAATGTGCGACGCCGTGTCCCGCCGTCTCAGCCAGTTCACTCATGGCGTTCACCCTATGGGCTGAACAGGCTGCCCAGGGTCGTCACCCGATGCCTGGTCCGGTACGCCGAGAAAGGAGGCATGACCGAACCCCGGAGCCTCGGGCCCGGACGCGGGCGCCGGACAGAGCACAGCCCCTGCCGCGCGGGGCGGGGCAGGGGCTGTGCTCTCAGACAGACGGGGCCGTGCGGCAGACGGCGAGTGGCGGGCGCGGCGCGGACGCCGGGACCACCGGAGGCCCTGCTCGGTCAGGCGGCCGACGTGCTGGCGGTCGACGTGCTGGCGGCCGCGGTGGTGCCGCCGGTGCTACCCGACTTCGTCTCGGTCTTCTTCTCCCCGCTCGAGGCGGAGCCGGACGCGGGCAGGCTGCTGCTCGACGAGGAGCCGCGGCTGTCGTTCCGGTAGAAGCCGGAGCCCTTGAAGACGATGCCGACCGCGGAGAAGACCTTCTTCAGGCGGCCTTCGCAGCTGGGGCACTCGGTCAGGGCGTCGTCGGTGAACTTCTGCACCGCCTCGAGGCCCTCGCCGCACTCGGTGCACTGGTACTGATAGGTCGGCACTTGCTCCTCCTGGCACTCTTCTCTGGGGAGTGCTAACGACGCCTAATGGTGCAGTATTCCGGCGGCTTAGTCCACCGAGACCGGCATTCGGTGACCCTCGCCACGCGCGACCACCCGCTCGTCGGACCCCGAGGGGGCCGGTACGGCGGGGGCGCCGTCGGCGGTGGGGTGGCCGGCGAGCCGGGCGCGGAGCACGGCGACCGTGACGGCCGCGAGCGCGGTACCGGCCAGCGGGACGAGGAAGCCGGCGGCGGCGCCGGTGCGGTCTGCCAGCTGGCCGGCCGTGGTGGCCGCCAGCGCTTGGCCGAGCGCGACGGAGCCGGTCAGCCAGGTGAACGCCTCGGTCCGGGCGCCCGCCGGGACGAGCTGCTCGACCAGGGTGAAACCGGTGATCAGAGCGGGGGCGATGGCCAGACCGACAAGCAGTCCGACAGCGCCCACCAGGGCCGCCGACCCCAGGGAGGCGGCAAACCACAGCGGCGCCGTGGCGAGTGCCAGCAGCACGTAGGCCCGGGGGAGCCGCTGGTGCGGGGCCGAGCGCCACACGACAACCCCGCAGGCGATTCCCGCCAGCATGTTGCCGCCGGCGAAGACGCCGTACAGCAGGCCGTTCGCGCCGGGCGCGCCGATCGACTGGGTGAAGGCGGTCAGCGAGACCTGCATGCCGCCGAAGACGGCCCCGATGCCGAGGAAGGCGACGATGAGTACGCGGACACCGGGCACCGAGAGCGCCGAAGTGCGCCCCCCGACCGGCCGGGCACCGCCGTGGGCGGGCGGCGCGGTCCGGCTCTGAGCGGCGAACAGCAGGCCGCCGACGACCGTCAGCACGGCCTCGGCGGTCAGGCCGGCCGCCGGGTGCACGCCGGTGCACAGCGCGGTCGCGAGCACCGGGCCGACGACAAAGGTGAACTCGTCGGTGACCGACTCGAACGCGGCGGCCGTGGGCATCAGCGGGCTGCCGTTCAACCGGTGGGCCCAGCGGGCGCGGACCATCGGGCCGATCTGCGGCACGGTCGCGCCGGTGGGCACGGAGACCAGCAGCAGCGCCCACAGCGGCGCGTCGAGTAGTGCGAGGGTGATCAGTGAGGAGACCGCGGCGGCGTGGAGCAGCGCGCCGGGGACGAGCACCGCCCGCTGACCGAAGCGGTCGGCGAGACGGCCCGCCTGGGGGGCGCAGAGCGCCATGGATATGCCGGTCGCGGCGGAGACGGCGCCCGCGACGGCGAAGGAACCGGTGGTGTGCTGGACCAGGAGCACGATGCCGATCGTGAGCATCGCGAACGGCTGCCTGGCCAGAAAACCGGGCACCAGGAACGACCAGGCGCCGGGTGTGCGCAACAGCTGACGGTAGCCGGGCTTGGAGGCCACGGCCGGCCTTTCTGCCGTCTGGTAGCCCCGCGGTTCGCCGCGGTTGCCGAGAGCTGTCCTCTTGCGCCGTGCTGCCGGTGCGCGGTGATCCCGAGGGATGGTCGGGTCGCGCGGTCCGACCGGCGGTCCGGTCGGGCAGTGGCGCCAGCTCTGCATCAGACGGGGTCGACTGACAAGAACGTGTGTGCTCTTGATACTAGCGGCCGCATACCATTCTCCGCCTGGCATTCAAAGGTGATCCATGCCACGAGCTGCAAAACGCCAGTGATCTCCCGTCTCTTCCCGTGTCGACGGCTCGTTCGGGCAGACGGTCGAGTACCGCAAGCGTGACTCCCCGTCGGGCCGTCCGGCGCGGTCGGCCTACAGTTGCTCCAGCACGGATCAGCCGTTCAGCCGATCCGAAGGTCCCACCGGCCCCGCATAAGGACAGCGATGCCCGCCAAGAAACGGTCCCGACGCACCCGCCTGATCGTGATCACCGTTGTGCTGCTGCTGGTGGCGGGGGTGGGCGGCGGAACCTTCTGGACGGTGAGCACCGTGCGGGAGTCGTTCCCGCAGACGACGGGCTCGCAGCAGATCAAGGGCCTGTCCGGGACCGTCAACGTCAAGCGGGACGGCAACGGCATCCCCCAGATCTACGCGGGGACCGCCGAGGACCTGTTCCTCGCGCAGGGCTATGTGCACGCCCAGGACCGGTTCTGGGAGATGGATGTCCGCCGCCACATGACGGCCGGCCGGCTGTCGGAGATGTTCGGCGAGAAGCAGGTGGAGACCGACGCGTTCCTGCGCACCCTGGGCTGGCGCCGCGTCGCGCAGGAGGAGTACGACAAGAAGTTGTCCGCGTCGTCGAAGAAGTACCTCGACGCCTACGCGGCCGGCGTGAACGCCTACCTGAACGAACGCGGCGGCTCGGGCCTCTCGCTTGAGTACGCGGCGCTCGGCCTGGTCAACAGCGACTACAAGCCGGAGCCGTGGACCCCCGTCGACTCGGTGGCCTGGCTGAAGGCCATGGCGTGGGACCTGCGCGGCAACCTCAGGGACGAGATCGACCGCGCCCTGATGGCGGGGCGCCTCAGCCCCCGGCAGATCGAGGAGCTGTACCCGGGCTACCCCTTCGACCGCAACGAGCCGATCGTCGACGGCGCCGGCGACGGCGGCAACGGCGGTGGGGACGGCGGCCCTGACGGCACCGGCCCCGGCAACGGTGAGAACGGCCAGGTGGGCGGCGTGGGCGCCCCCGACCCCGGAACGCCTGACCCCGGGACTCCGGACCCCGGCGTGCCCGGCTCCGGCACGGGAGTCCCCGGCACCACCGATCCGGGCGGCGCGGCTTCCGGCACCACCGACCCGGCCGGCTTCGGCCAGCAGGAGGCGGCCTCCGGGGAGGCCCGCACCCAGCTGGCGTCCCTCGCGGCGGCGCTCGACGACGTCCCGGCGATGCTCGGCCCGAGCGGCAGCGGCATCGGATCCAACTCGTGGGTGGTCTCCGGCGAGCACACCACCAGCGGCAAGCCCCTCCTGGCGAACGACCCGCACCTGGCCCCGCAGCTGCCCTCGATCTGGTACCAGATGGGCCTGCACTGCACGCGGGTGAGCAAGGAGTGCCCGTTCGCGGTCGCCGGCTTCACGTTCTCCGGTATGCCCGGTGTGGTCATCGGCCACAACCAGGACATCTCGTGGGGCCTGACCAATCTCGGCGCCGACGTCACCGACCTCTACCTGGAGAAGATCCAGGACGGCAAGGTTCTCTACAACGGGCGTTACGTCGACTACGAGACGCGGCGCGAGACGATCAAGGTGGCCGGGGGAGCGGACCGGAAGATCACCGTCCGTTCGACCCGCAACGGTCCGTTGGTCTCCGACCGGAACACGCAGCTCGGCCGGGTCGGCGACCACGCGCCGGTGCGGGGCCAGGCGCCGGACCGCGGCAAGGGCTACGCCGTCTCGCTGCGCTGGACGGCCCTGGACGCGGGCAGGACGATGGACGCGGTCTTCAAGCTGAACCGCGCCACGGACTTCAAGAGCTTCCAGGCCGCCGCCCGCGACTTCGAGGTGCCCTCGCAGAACCTGATCTACGCCGACACCGAGGGCCACATCGGCTACCAGATGCCCGGCCGCATCCCGGTCCGCGGCAAGGGCGACGGCCGCTACCCGGCGCCGGGCTGGGACCCGGCCTACCAGTGGACCGGCTACGTGCCGCAGTCCGAGCTGCCGAGCGAGTTCAACCCGGACCGCGGCTACATCGTCACCGCCAACCAGGCCGTGGTCGACCCGGAGAAGTACCCGCACCACCTCACCGAGGACTGGAGCTACGGCACCCGCAGCCAGCGGATCAACGACCTCATCCGGTCGAAGATCAAGGACGGCGGGAAGATCTCCATGGACGACATGGAGTCGATGCAGCTCGACAACAGCAGTGAGATCGCCAAGCTGCTCGTCCCGCACCTGCTGAAGATCGACGTCCGTGACCCGTACGTGCGGGAGGCGCAGCAGCTCCTGGAGGGCTGGGACTACACGCAGGACGCGGACTCGGCGCCCGCCGCCTACTTCAACGGCGTCTGGCGCAACCTGCTGCTGCTCACCTTCGGCAACAAGCTGCCGAAGGAGCTGCGGGTGCGGGGCGAGTGCCTGCGGGTGCGACCGGCCGACGACTCCGGCCCGCTGGAGGACCTGGACGGTTCGGCCCGCACGGTCCGCGAGTGCGGCCAGCGCAGCACCGACACCGCCCAGCCGGACGGCGGCGACCGCTGGTTCGAGGTCGTCCGCGGGCTGCTGGAGGAGCCGGAGAGCGAGTGGTGGCAGGCTCCCCGGAAGGACCTGGACACCCCGGCCGCCAAGGGCCGCGACCAGATCCTCGCCCGGGCCCTGAAGGACGCCCGCTGGGAGCTGACGACCAAGCTCGGCAAGGACATCAACTCCTGGAGCTGGGGCCGTCTGCACCGGCTGCTGCTGCGCAACCAGACCCTCGGCACCTCCGGCCCCGGCGTCGTGCAGCGCATGCTGAACCGCGGGCCGTGGGAGCTGAGCGGCGGCAAGGACGCGGTCAACGCCACGGGTTGGAACGCCGCCGGCGGTTACGGCGTCACCTGGGTGCCGTCGATGCGGATGGTGGTGAACCTCGACGACTTCGACAAGTCGCGCTGGATCAACCTCACCGGTGCCTCGGGGCACGCCTTCCACCCCAACTACACGGATCAGACGAGCCTGTGGGCGAAGGGCCGGCTGCTGCCGTGGGTGTTCTCGAAGGACGCGGTGGAGAAGGCCACCGACGACACCATGGCCCTCACTCCGTGAAGCGGTGCACGCCCGAGGGGGTGACGGCGGCCCGCACGGGACGGTCGTGGGGTTCCGCCGGCACCTCCTCCAGCACCTCGGTGTCGTAGAGCAGCACGACCAGCGGCGCGGTCCCGCCGGCCGCCTCCAGCCGGGCCAGTACCCGGTCGTAGGAGCCGCCGCCGCGCCCCAGCCGCAGCCCTCGGCGGTCCACGGCGAGGCCGGGCAGCAGGACGGCTTCCGCCTCGGCGACCGCCTCCGGGCCCAGGGGCGCCGCGGCCGGCTCCAGCAGGCCGCGGCCGGCCCGGACCAGCCGCTCGGGGCCCTCGTAGGGCGCCCAGTCGAGATCGTTGTCCGGCAGCAGCACGGGGAGCAGTACCCGCGTGCCCCGCTCCCGAAGCGTCTCCAGAAGGGCCCGCGTGCCCGGCTCCCGTCCGACGGACACGTATGCGGCGACGGTCCGCGCCCGCGCCAACTCCCCGAGCCCGGCGGCGTGTACGGCGATGCGGCGGGCCGACGCCTCGACATCGTCCGCCGTCAACCGCGCCCTCACCTCAAGGAGTTCGGCACGCAACCCGCGCTTCGTGGTCTTCTCGTTCACTGTGCGTAAGCCCTTCATTGTCCCCGTACCGCAACAGAACCTGCGGATACCGCGCTATGGGAAAAAGCCACCGGTTATGGTGCGAGACATGACCACAGCACGTACCCGCGGTACTCGAATCAGCAAGGCTGTCATCCCGGCGGCCGGCCTTGGCACGCGGTTCCTCCCCGCGACCAAGGCGACTCCGAAGGAAATGCTCCCGGTGGTGGACAAGCCGGCGATTCAGTATGTCGTGGAGGAGGCCGTGGCGGCCGGCCTGTCGGACGTGCTGATGGTGACGGGACGCAACAAGCGCCCCCTGGAGGACCACTTCGACCGCAACTACGAGCTCGAAGAGGTCCTGCGGAACAAGGGCGACGAGGACAAGCTCGGCCGGGTCCAGGAGTCCAGCGACCTGGCGACGATGCACTACGTGCGGCAGGGCGACCCGAAGGGCCTGGGCCACGCCGTGCTGTGCGCCGCCCCGCACGTGGGCGAGCAGCCTTTTGCCGTCCTCCTCGGCGACGACCTCATCGACCCGCGCGATCCCCTCCTGATGCGCATGACGGAGATCCAGGAGCGGCACGGCGGCAGCGTCGTCGCGCTCATGGAGGTCGACCCCTCGCAGAGCCACCTGTACGGCTGCGCGGCCGTCGAGACCACGGACGCCGACGACGTCGTACGGGTGACCGGCCTGGTCGAGAAGCCCGCGCCGGGCGAGGCGCCCAGCAACCTCGCGATCATCGGCCGGTACGTGCTCGACCCGGCCGTCTTCGAGGTGCTGCGCAAGACGCAGCCCGGCCGCGGTGGGGAGATCCAGCTGACGGACGCCCTCCAGACGCTTGCCCTGGAACCCTCGCTGGGCGGCCCGGTGCACGGCGTCGTCTTCCGGGGACGCCGGTACGACACCGGGGACCGCGCCGACTACCTCCGCGCCATTGTCAGACTGGCATGCGAGCGTGAGGACCTGGGGCCCGACTTCCGGGCCTGGCTGCGCTCCTATGTCAGCGAGGAGATGTGACGCGTTGAGCAGGACCTGGTCGGTCGACGAGCATCTGGCGGACGTCCTCGGCGCGGTGCGCCCGTTGGAGCCGCTGGAGCTCTCCCTCCTGGACGCCCACGGCTGTGTGCTCGTGGAGGACGTCACCGTGTCCACCGCGCTGCCGCCCTTCGACAACAGCTCGATGGACGGCTACGCGGTGCGCACCGCGGACGTGGCGGGCGCGAGCGAGGAGTTCCCCGCCGTGCTCACGGTCGTCGGCGACGTGGCGGCGGGCAGCGGCGAGCTGCCCGAGGTGGGGCCCGGCCAGGCCGCGCGGATCATGACGGGCGCGCCGCTGCCGCCCGGCGCGCAGGCCGTCGTCCCGGTCGAGTGGACGGACGGCGGTACGGGCGCCGGTCCGGCGGCGGCGATGACCGCCGCGAGCGCCGACCCGTCCGGCGCCGGCGGCGAGGTGCGGGTGCACCGGCCGGCCGCCGAGGGGCAGCACGTGCGGCGCGCCGGCGGCGACGCGGTCGCCGGGGAGCTGGCGCTGGCCGCCGGCACGGTGCTCGGGCCGCCGCAGATCGGCCTGCTCGCGGCGATCGGCCGCGGTTCGGTACGGGTACGGCCACGGCCCCGGGTCGTGGTGCTCTCCACGGGCAGTGAGCTGGTGCCGCCCGGCGAGAAGCTCCGCCCCGGCCAGATCCACGACTCCAACAGCTTTGTGCTCACCTCCGCCGCCCGGGACGCCGGCGCCCTCGCCTACCGCGCGTCCGCCGTCGCCGACGACGCGGACTCGCTGCGCGACGCGGTCGAGGAGCAGCTGGTGCGGGCCGACGTGCTGGTCACCAGCGGCGGTGTGAGCGTCGGCGCCTACGACGTGGTGAAGGAGGCGCTGGGCGAGCGGCTGGACGCCGACGGCGGCACCGTGGAGTTCCGCACCCTGGCGATGCAGCCGGGCAAGCCGCAGGGGTTCGGGCTGGTGGGCCCGGACCGGGTGCCGCTGCTGGCGCTGCCGGGGAACCCGGTCAGCTCGTACGTCTCGTTCGAGCTGTTCGTCCGCCCCGTCATCCGCACGCTGATGGGCCTGCCGTCGGTGCACCGGCCGAAGGTCCGGGCGCGGCTGGCGGCCGAGGCGCCGCTGACCTCACCGGACGGCAAACGGCAGTTCCTGCGCGGCCGTTACGAGCGGTCGGGGGAGGGCGGCGTGCCGCTGGTCCGCCCGGTGGGCGGCTCCGGCTCCCACCTCGTCGCCGCGCTCGCGCAGGCCGACGCCCTGATCGTCGTGCCCGAGTCGGCGACGGAGGTGGCGCCGGGCGAGGAGGTGGAGGTGCTGCTCCTCGGCGTGGGCGGCCCCGCCGACTGAGGCGCGCTGCCGGTACGGTGTCACCCCATGAGCAGCCAGCAGCACCTCACACACGTCGACGAGTCCGGGGCCGCCCGGATGGTCGACGTGTCGGACAAGGACGTCACCACCCGCACCGCCCGGGCCAGCGGCCGCGTGCTCGTCGCGCCCGCCGTGGTGGAACTGCTGCGCGGTGAGGGGGTGCCGAAGGGCGACGCGCTGGCCACCGCCCGGATCGCCGGCATCATGGGCGCCAAACGCACCCCGGACCTCATCCCGCTCTGCCACCCGCTGGCGGTGTCCGGGGTGAAGGTGGACCTCGCCGTCACCGACGACGCCGTGGAGATCACCGCCACCGTCCGCACCACGGACCGCACGGGCGTGGAGATGGAGGCGTTGACGGCCGTGTCGGTGGCCGCCCTCACCGTGGTCGACATGGTGAAGGCCGTCGACAAGGCGGCGGTCATCACC